>NZ_JBFRSC010000059.1:1497-1751 GCF_041473335.1 Vibrio sp. 10N.222.55.C7 | reverse complement strand
GGCGTTGTTGCCTAAATTAGTTGAACCTTTTCCAAGTCCTGTGATCTGATCATTTGAAACGATTGGAATGGTGGTGATATGGGTAAAGCAAACAAGAAGATAACTAACTGGACGGAGTACAATAAGGCTCTTTGTAAACGTGGTTCGGTTACATTCTGGATAGATGATTCAGCCGTAGATGCATGGCGATGCAAAACTCATCATGGTAAGCGTGGGAGAGGCTTTCAGTACTCTGATACAGCGATTGAAACCGC
>NZ_JBFRSC010000059.1:0-687 GCF_041473335.1 Vibrio sp. 10N.222.55.C7 | reverse complement strand
GTCCCCTGACTACACCTGTATCAGTAAACGCTCGAAGACAGTTCAGGTCAAATATCGCAATAAATCGAGAGGGGCTATTCGCCATATAGCCATTGATTCTACTGGCCTCAAAGTCTTTGGTGAGGGGGAGTGGAAAGTGAAAAAGCATGGTACAGAAAAACGTAGGACATGGCGCAAACTGCACTTAGCTGTGGATGTGGATACTCACGAAGCGATTAGTGCGGAAGTCAGTCTTGTAAATGTAGGCGATAGTGAAGTGTTACCGACGTTACTCAACCCACTACGTAGAAAGGTCGCTGCCGTATCCGCCGATGGAGCATATGACACAAAAAATTGCCACGAGACTCTGAAAAATAAAGGCTGTACTCCGTTAATACCGCCTCGAAAGAATGCAGCTCTTTGGGAAGACGGTCATCCCAGAAACAAAGCGGTAATGGCTCTGAGAGATGGAACAATATCGGAATGGAAAACAGAGTCTGGTTATCACTATCGTTCAATATCTGAGACTGCTATGTCCCGATATAAAGGACTAACAAGCGATAAATTGAGCTTGAGATGTTACAACGCTCAAGTGGGCGAAATCATGGCGAATGTCAAAGCGATTAACAAAGTCATAGGACTAGGTATGCCCGTTAGAAGCTAACGGCTAGCTACATATGGTGTCGTTGATCTTCAAGCTGATTTGAT
>NZ_JBFRSC010000058.1:0-110231 GCF_041473335.1 Vibrio sp. 10N.222.55.C7 | reverse complement strand
TTTTCATGATCTTGCCCTGTATCCCGCAACGATGGATAACCAACCCGTTAATAACGTTAGCTTTGTTAATCATTCTACAGGCGAAAGTTTTAACACCAGCCTGGAGTTGTTAGGCGTTGAGTATAATTTGGGTAGCTCGGCTAGTTATTTCACATCAAAAGACTACGGGTCAAATGTGGGAATGGGAGTTGCCAATGAGTGTGCAGCTACAAATATAAGTGGTTCGAGTGCGAAAGTGGGCCAAGAGTCGACTTTGTGTGTGTCGCGAATGGGTTACACAGCAACAAGCCGAATAGAGCCTTTTAAGTTTTATCGACCTGCTTTCGCTTTGCCTAATATCAGTAATGATGTGTTCGCAGCCCCTGTTGGATCTGGAACTTTTACGGCATCAATTAACCTTTCACCCACTTACTTTTTTACAAGTCAAACCGGTACGATGACTTATACCAGAGTGCCGGAGACGTTAATTATCACGATTGATTATCAAGCTGCGATCCTTGAATCATTAACGGTACTTGGAGACGGGAATATTGAACCCCAGTATGATACTGCAACAAAAAGGATCTCTGGTACAACGAGGTATGATGTTAGCTTGTTAGGGACTTTACCTACAGGCGTTATTATGACATTTAGCCCTACGTCAGGTGACTATGAGCTTACAAATATTGATAACTCGCTAGAAAAGATACCCTACACAATCACGTGTGCCATTGGCTGCGAAAGCCCTGACAAGGTGATTGTCCAAGACGGAGTACTTAATACCGTATCTTTTCCTGATTCAGAAGTGATTACAGTGAATGGAGAAGGTAGTAACAAAGTTGATGTAGCATACGATGTTAGTTTTGATGTCGATGGAAATGCACTCAGTTCAGGTAATTACCAAGGGTCGTTTAATGTTGTTTATGAGGTGAACCTGTGAACCGACTAATTAATAATATTTTTTTTATGTTTCTAGTACTAACCAGCGGTGCAGCGGTTGCTGAGAAGCCAACTGCTCATATTTTGGGGGTAGGGGCAAACTATGGCTATAATTTTGATGGAGATATGTTTGAGAATTCTCAATCTATTTATTTTCTCTACCAATATAACCGACTTCAATTGAATCTAGGTATCAAACATTATAAATTATTAGATGATTCTGAGTACATACCTGATTTAGGTTTGCTTTATAGTATACATGATGGAGAAGAAATTGATTTAAAGGTTGGAGTCGGATTTGAAGATAAATATCCAACAATAGAGTACCTTGCTGAGTATGCTTTGAATGAATATTTCGGTGCGAGTATCGCACTTAATCAAACGTTGAATGATGATTTTGGGCAAAATCAACGAGAAGCCGTGGTTGGATTATCTTATTATTTCAATGACAGCAAGCGTAAGATTGAGTCTGACCAAGTTGAACCTCGCCCTTCGTCACTTGAAATTACGAAAGCTCCGGATTGCACATCTGACCCAACTGATACGGACTGTGACTTCGATACTATGTCTAACAGTATATCCGAAGTTGCTGTTAAGCCGACATTACCTTATGTCGTACAAGAAGGTGATTGGTTATATGAACTACGTAGAAAGTTCGGCTTCGATTTAGAAGAGATCATTGAGAGTAATGATATTGAAAATCCTGATTTGATCATTCCTGGCCAAGTATTAGAATAAGCTCTTACCGGTAACCTAATCAATATTAAAGTATTACTAGACCTATTTCTTATAAGGTATGGTGATGCTTTTTTTTTGCACTCGATTAAATCTGTCTAACTATTCATCTATGATCTTACATAGCTTACGTTGATGTGAATAATCAAGTGTTGCCAAGAATCATGGTTTACATTCCAGATCTTAGGTTCAGGTATTAAATATTACGAAGTTAGATAAAATTTAATTCTCTTAATGTAAAACCATTAAACTACTATGAAGACTTGCAAGATATGTATTAGCGTTTTACTCTTCGGTCTCTCCCTAAGGTTTAACTGCCATCAAATCGCTAACCAGTGCATAATATGCATAAGTCTGGTGAATTGATGTGGCCGTATCCATGCTATATCATGATCGTTATGAATGGACTTTTCTGAACAAATTAATGTTTACAAATCTAACATCACGGATGCAAGAGTGGCTGGTAGGCATTAGACTTCTTTTTTCCTGCGAATAAGGCGTTGTTGCCTAAATCAATTGAACCTTTTTCGAGTCCTGCGATCTGATCCTTTATGATGGTTAGAGCGGTGACAACATGGGTAAGGCGAAAAAGAAGATAACTAACTGGGCGGAGTACAATAAGGCTTTGTGCAAACGGGGCTCGGTTACGTTCTGGATAGATGATACAGCCGTAGATGCATGGCGATGCAAAACCCATCATGGTAAGCGTGGTAGAGGCTTTCAGTACTCTGATACAGCGATTGAAACTGCCTTGATGATTAAAGGAGTATTCTCATTACCATTACGTGCTCTTCAAGGCTTTATTGATTCTATCTTTGAGCTATTGGATGTTCCACTGACGTCCCCTGACTACACCTGTATCAGCAAACGCTCGAAGACAGTTCAGGTCAAATATCGCAATAAATCCAAAGGAGCTATTCACCATATAGCCATTGACTCGACTGGTCTCAAAGTTTTTGGCGAGGGTGAATGGAAAGTGAAAAAGCACGGCGCCGAAAAACGCAGAACTTGGCGTAAACTGCACTTAGCTGTTGATGTAGAAACTCATGAGGCCATTAGTGCAGAAGTCAGTCTTGTAAGTGTTGGCGATAACGAAGTGCTGCCAACATTACTCAACCCTTTACGTAGAAAGATCCATACAGTATCTGCTGATGGAGCATATGACACAAAAAGTTGCCATGAGACTCTGAAAAATAAGGGCTGTACTCCGTTGATACCACCTCGAAAGAATGCGGCTCTTTGGGAAGATGGGCATCCCAGAAATGAAGCTGTAGAGGCTCTTAAAAACGGAACAATAACGGAGTGGAAATCTGAGTCTGGTTACCACTATCGCTCAATATCTGAGACCGCAATGTCTCGATATAAAGGACTAACCAGCGGTAAATTGAGCTTGAGATGTTACAACGCTCAAGTGGGAGAAATCATGGCGAATGTCAAAGCTATAAACAAAGTCATAGGACTAGGTATGCCTGTTAGAAGCTAACGATTAGTCAAATATGGCGTCGTTGAACCTCAAGCTGATTTGATCAACAACGCCTGCGAATAAGCTAAACTCTCATATGTAACCAATTACATTTGAGGTGTTTATGAAGTCGTTTGTCAATATTAAGGTCGTTTTATGTTCGTTTTTATTTTTTGCAACCTCAGCGATTGCTTCTATTAGTGCTGATGATGTCACGTTTTCAGGCCGAGTCGATGGAGATATACGAGCAATTTATTCTGACAAAAGTCTAACGAATGTGGATGGCATGCAAAACACGAAAGCTGTAAGAGGCATGACTCAGAGCAGTTATGTAACATTACTAAACAATGAAGTAGATGATGTAATTGTTCGTGAGGTTGACATGTAGTCAAGCGAACATAGCATATTAGATTCTAACTTTTTACCATATGCTTTAATACTCAATCGCTTAATTACATAGTATATAGATTGTACTGATAATTTAAGTGGGAAAATAATGAGGTATATTGGTTCAATAATATCGAATACGAATGTCAAAACTGTAGAGCTGTGTTTTGAAAGATTGAAGCAAGCAGGAGTTCATCCATCAGAACTATCTTTCGATGGATTGGTACTCCTGTTAATGTGCGCGGAAAGAGACCGCTTAGCAACACTGAGAGCTAATTGAGCATGGGTTTGAACAGGTTTGACAGCCTGTAAGCAAGTTCAAGAACTCGGGTTGAGTAAATAGCTGGCTTGTTTTTATGTGCATTAAAGCTTTAGAATAATAGTGTTTACCAATTTTGATTGCACCGTTGGTTGATTTTTTCTCGTACGAAACAACAGAAAATCCCATTTTTTCGAGTACTTCTGCTGAGCTCTTTATAGCAACTGTTGTGTAGTAGTCGGTAATGTTAGCGTGTTTTGCTAGAAACCTGAATTCTCTATTTAATTGTAGACGAAAAGGTCGCTCGTACAGCGAATGATGGCTCACCGCAAAATAAGCTAATTTTCGTCTTTTATTATAAGGAACGGTTTTTCTTAAATCTATTTCATCAATCGACTTTTGAGAAAGTGTTTCAATTTCGGAGATCATACCTTCAGTCGTGAATATAGTGCCTATGTTATGTCCTAATAGCTCCCCTGTGACGCTGTCGACATATTTATAGGCAATGAAACGTTTTTCATTGCAATATTTTAAAAAATCGATTTTATAGAGTCCATGCTTAATATTCTCATCAGAGGTTTTCTCATGAAAAACAAGTACAGAATTTACAATCTCACTATCATTAGAATTTCCA
Organism: Vibrio sp. 10N.222.55.C7; assembly: GCF_041473335.1. Taxonomy (NCBI): domain Bacteria; kingdom Pseudomonadati; phylum Pseudomonadota; class Gammaproteobacteria; order Vibrionales; family Vibrionaceae; genus Vibrio; species Vibrio sp. 10N.222.55.C7. The sequence goes on along the minus strand of NZ_JBFRSC010000058.1, from coordinate 105,836 downwards.
ATCGGATATCCACAAACAGGATTGTGTTCGATCATCGATGTTGACTGATAATTTGCTCTGGCGATCAAGTTATTTAAACTACGGTATTTCTCTTCCATCAGAGTATTGAATTGATCAACTCTATTTTTAGAACTAGGGTCTTGATGTTGTAAATGACTAACTTTAGATAGATAAGGCTCAAGATCGTTGGTAAATTCTCGCAAAACACGAATACTACGGCTAAGAGTTGGTTTAGTTGTTCCTCTTTCCCATCGACTAAGTGTAACGGTATCAATGTTCGATAGATCTCCTCCGAGTAAGTTGAGCTTTGTAGCTGCTTGACTTTGTGTTAGTTCATTCGCGATTCGATATTTTTTTAAGTATTCGCCAAACACAGTAGTTTTCTCCAATCTTTTGCATAAGGCGAAGTATTATTATGTGTAGAAACTTAAGATGGTAGGCATCTTAATTTAAAGTCTGTTTGGCTATGCCTAATGATTTTTGATTGAGTATTGGTTATCCCACTGGGTTGTTTTTATGAGGGTTATTATTTCGGGTTGAGAAAGAAGTGTCGCTGTATCAATTTCGTATAAGCAATGTTCGAATGAGCGGTTGCCTAATTTAAAACCTCCTTTTTCTGACTCAATATCAAATGCTATTTTCTTAAATCCAAGTTGCTCTAAAATTTGTCCGATTTCAGGCCATGCACTAAAGAAATAATAACGTTGAACATTTGAATAGTGAATTAGGTTTATAAATTGAGAAACTAACATACATCGAAATATCTGGAAATTAGAAGAGTAACGATTATAATTACAAACCGATAACTTAGTCGAATTTTTATAACTGACAGATTTTGTCAGGTCGATATCAATGATTTTTGAATGAGTAACTTTGTCAAAATAGTCACTTTCGAATATAAAACTAATTGAGTGACCTACCAACTGCCCGCTTTCTGTTATAAATCTTTTTAAAATAGCTCGTTTGTTTTGTTGGTAGTCATATAGATTAATGTCGAAAAAACCCTTCGGTGTATGGATGGCTGTTTCGTAAAAGATTTTAAGGCTAGATAGTATCTTGTCATCATCTTTCAAAAGAAGTGGCATCTCAGTAATTAAAGTTGATTGTGGCTCTTGTGGCTCTTCATAACTTAATGATGAAAGCTTCGTTACCCTGTTATTAAAACGAAGTTGTTCAACCTCGTCTAGTAGCTTTGTTTCGTTTGGATTAGGTATTAATTCATAAAAGTCACTCAGGTCAACCTGTAAACAACGCAAGATTCTTAGGCATTTTGCAAGTGTTGGTTTGGTTTTTCCTCGTTCCCAACGACTGAGAGTTACCACGTCTACAGAGCGAAACTCTTCATTTGCAAGGTTTAACTTAACAGCAAGCTCACTCTGAGTAAGACCTAGTGAGACTCTCAATTCCTTTAAATAGTCACCAAACATACATTATCCCTAAGCGTAATTTGATCTAATTGAAGTATAGTCATCTATGATAGTTTATGGTGTTTTTAATAACCTATCTAAATGTAACAGACTCGAGATTACCGTTTTGAAACGGCATTGTGTATTTGTACAGGAGTTCGTTTAACTACTTATGCAGTTTGTCTTCACGGTTAAGAAGTAGGCATGTAAAGCTACATATGATTTGTTCATGCTAATCCTTGCTAGTTATTGATCTGTAGTATGGATTAATCACAAAAAGAGGTTTGTTTATGAATACGAATATGTTGTCTGAAAATTTACAAGCCGAAGCACTTATTGACGATGTTAATCAGGGATTGTTTTATCCTGTTTTTCAACCGATAACTAATGGCAATGGAACTGTCGGTGCTGAGGTTTTGTTACGTTGGGAAAAAGGGCACGATGTTGAATCGTCAATTCGCTGTCTGTTAGACTCTAAGAAGATTGCATGGTTTACTCAAATATTCTTGTTAAGAGTGTCCGAGGAATTATTGTCTCAGAAGAAAATGATTGATTTTCTGACTATTAATATCTCCCCTGATCACGTTTTAAGTTTCACTTTTCTACGTGATATTTCCCCAATTTGGCAAGCATGTAATAAGTTGGGTATAACCTTATGGATTGAGCTTACTGAGAATGAACAATACCCGGTTGGCATTGACGAGAAAAGGATGATGTCCCAGTTTGGAGTATGTCGTGGTCTTGGAATTAAAATCGCGATAGATGACTATGGCAGTGGTTATAACACTGGTGAAGCACTGATTAGGGTTGTTAAACCGAACATAGTGAAAATAGATCGGTCGTTAATGAGAAACCGGAGTGATAATTCGACCTTTTGGGAGCGTCTTAGATTTTTAGCTCGGAAGTATCAGATTGAATTGTTATCTGAAGGTATAGAAAACCATGAAGATTTACGTTTTGCACAATCGCAGGGCATAGATTATTTTCAGGGCTATCACTTAGGCAAACCTGGCTCATTGAGTCAATTGTCGAAACAAGGTGCAGCATATTGCTGATCTACTTAAAAATAGCGTGAATAAATTCGGGTTACTTTTAGTGTGTAAAGCATCATCGTTAGTTTCAAGAGTTTTAGGTTTGCCGGAACATAATGCCATTCTATTAGTTTAATCATGCCTACTTAGTATCAAGTGTTTAATGCCTGCCAGTTTATCTATTTATAACCATTTGTTAGCATTGGGACAAACAACAAAACATTGGAATCGTTATGTCGCAGTCACCTTTGGATCAAAAGGCTTTGGAGCAAGAGCTTTCAGGTCAACAGCCCTCCTTATCTCAAATTAATGTGTTTCCGGTTAAATCAGTAGGTGGGATTGCACTCTCTTCTGCTTGGGTCGAAAAACAGGGCCTTACCTTCGACAGACGTTTTATGTTGGCCTTGGCTGACGGCTCAATGGTGACGGCGCGTAAGTACCCTAAAATGGTCAATGTGTCTTCTAGCTTGCAGCCAGACGGTTTGATTTTTACTTACGAAGGCAAAGAACCGCTGCGCCTAAAATATGCAAACTTCAAGATGCAAGAAGCGCCTGCAACAGTGTGGAAAGATAGCTTCACTGCGTATACCACCAACGACGAGGCGGATGATTGGTTTAGCGATGTGCTTGGTGTTCGCGTAGAACTTCTGTTCTGTGGTGAGCAATCTAATCGTGTTCGAGAAAAGCTTGGTCAGAATGTCAGTTTCGCCGATGGTTACCCGATGTTAATCATCAGCCAAGCTTCGCTTGATGAGTTGAATCGCCGTAGTCCTGAAACGCATTCCATGGATCAGTTCCGCACCAATTTTGTCGTCTCAAACACTGAAGCGTTTGCTGAAGATGGTTGGAAGCGCATTCGAATTGGTGAGGTTGAATTCGAAGCGGTGAAGCCTTGTGAGCGCTGTATCCTAACGACAGTCGATGTTGAGAGCGGCGAATTCAGAGCAACAAAAGAGCCACTCAATACCTTTTCTACGTTCAGAGCCAATGAACGTGGTGGCGTTTTCTTTGGTCAGAACCTTGTGGCGAAAAATGAAGGTCTGGTGAAAGCGGGTGACGTTGTTGAGGTACTTGAAACCAAAGAGAAAGAACACTACGAAGACTCTTGGGTCGAGTCACTGCACTTAACTTGCGTCGAGCGTGAAGAGATCGCTCGCGACTTCACAACCTTTTGGCTAGAGCCAGCGAAAGAGAACAATTTATTACCAAGCTATCAGCCGGGGCAGCATCTACCGATTGAAATGGTGATTAATGGCGAGAAAGTGTCTCGTCGTTACACGTTATCTTCTAGCCCTTCACGCGCAGGTCGTTTGGCGATTTCCGTGAAGCGAGTGGACGATGGTCAAATCTCAAACTGGTTGAACGATCACTTCCAAGTCGGTGACACGCTAGTTGCTCAGAATCCAGATGGCGCATTCTACTTAGAAGATAACCCAACACATCCATTACTGCTGTTATCAGCGGGAAGCGGCATCACCCCTATGTTGTCGATGCTTCGTTACTTAGCCGACCATGGTCAGATTGATGATGTGGTGTTCTATCACCAATGCAGCAGTGAAGAAGATATCCCTTATCAAGCTGAGATTGATAAGATCGCTCGCGAACATGCTGGTCTAAGTGTGATTTATTCACTAAGCCAACCAACGAAAGAGTGGGATGGTTTGTCAGGTCGTTTGAGTGTGTCTCATGTCGCCAAAATTGAGGACCTTCATAAGCGCCAAGCATTCGTGTGTGGCCCTGACGGCTTTATGGATAATGCCAAGAAATTGCTGATTCAAATGGGGCTGAATCCTCAGCATTATCATCAAGAAGCGTTTGGTGTTGCTCAATCAACGGAAGAAGCGGTGAAGCAACTGCAGTTGAGCGTTAACGGCTACCTGTTCGAAGGCAACAACCAATCAACACTATTAGAGCAAGCTGAGTCGGCAGGTGTGTCTATCGCATCAAGCTGTCGCGCGGGTTTCTGTGGTGCTTGTAAAGTGACCCTTGAGTCTGGGCAAGTTCATCAACCTGATGTACCGGCGTTGCAAGAGCATGAACGCAACATGGGGCAAATACTGGCGTGTTGCAGTGTGCCTCAAACTGATATCGAAGTTGTAGACTAACTCGGTAGGTCGGAAGGCCAGAAAGAAAAGCACATTGAATAGAAAAGGCCGGAAGTTCACTGAAATGAACTTCCGGCCTTTTTGATTCTAAGATTAATTCAAACAATTAATCGTAGATCGTTGGGATCGGTTGACGCTTGTGCTGTGTTGCTCTGTAGATGCCTACTAAGCGGTCTGACACGTCTTGAGGGACTTCTTTACCTTCAAGGAAATCATCGATTTGGTCGTAAGAAAGGTTCAATGCTGCTTCGTCGGCTTTCTGTGGATCAAGCTCTTCTAGGTCGGCAGTAGGCACTTTCTTAACCAATAGCTCTGGCGCACCTAGCGTTGCTGCAAGTTCACGAACTTGACGCTTGTTCAGGCCAAACAAAGGCGCTAAATCACATGCACCGTCACCGTGTTTGGTGTAGAAGCCAGTGATGTTTTCTGCTGAGTGGTCAGTACCAATCACAAGACCACCAACGTAACCCGCAATTTCGTATTGCGCGATCATGCGAGCGCGAGCTTTCACATTACCTTTAACAAAGTCGATTTTTGCTGAGTCTGTTGGTAGTAAACCTGTACCTTCAAGTGCAACGTGAGATGCTGCGTGAAGCCCATCAACACCCGCTTTGATGTTTACAGAAACAGATTGAGAAGGCTGGATGAAAGAGAGAGCAAGTTGTGCTTCATCTTCATCTTTTTGTTCGCCGTAAGGTAGGCGAACCGCAATGAATTGGTAGTCGTTGCTGCCAGAGTTTTCATTCAGGCTATCCACGGCCATCTGTGCCAAGCGGCCACAGGTCGTTGAGTCTACACCGCCACTGATACCAAGGATCAGAGACTTGCAGCCTGACTGCTGAAGTTTCGTTTTAATAAAGTCCACACGACGAGTCACTTCGAAGTGAGGGTCAATTGAAGGTAGTACGCGCATTTCGTCACGAATTAACTGTTCCATTCGTATTCCTTTCCTGCAAGCAAATTAAAAATCTAGTGTTATCATACCTAAATCATCCGATTTAAAAACCTCTTTGCACAAGCTTAGAAAGAGAAGGCAGTAATAAACAATGGAAAAAATAGCCATTTTCGGTAGTGCGTTTAATCCACCGAGCTTAGGGCACAAAAGTGTGATTGATTCGTTGGCTCACTTTGACAAAATTCTACTCGTTCCAAGTATTGCCCATGCTTGGGGAAAAGAGATGCTAGACTTTGATATGAGATGTCAGTTAGTTAACGCATTTATTAGCGATCTTTCACTGGATCAAGTGGAGCTTTCTTTGATCGAAAAGAGCCTATTTACCCCAGGTGAAAGCGTCACGACTTATGCAGTGCTCAGTGAACTTCAAAAGTTACATCGTGACGCTGAACTGACGTTTGTTATTGGCCCAGATAACTTCTTTAAGTTCTCATCTTTCTATAAATCAGATGAGATTACCGAGCAGTGGTCTGTAATGGCTTGCCCTGAAAAAGTGAAAATTCGCAGCACAGACATACGTAATGCACTGATAAGTGGAAGCGATGTTGCAAAACTGAGTACAAAGTCAGTTACAAAGATGTTGCAAGATAGTGGACTGTATCAGATAATGTAAGTTCACTAATTAAGAGGTCAGAGGACTATGCTAAAGAGCGCGATATCAGCGACGTTGATCATGGCAGCATGTAGTATGCCTGCGTATGCTGAGTGTGATTTTTTTAGCTTAGATTCGATCATGCTGACTTCTGATGACGACAACTGTTTGGACTTTTCTTCGAGCATTGAGTCTTTTGGCCAACGTATGATGGAAATCAGTGGGCTGAGCGATGATGAACCGGAAAGCACACCGGACTATTGGTCTGACTGGGTTCTTCAAACCAAAGACTCGCCATTGCTGACACAAAGCATTGAGTCAAACTATGTTGGCTTGGGTATGTGGTTTCCAGAAGACCTTGAAGATGAGCAGTATGATATGTCGACTGAAGAGTGGTTGATGAATCATGGTCTTCAACTCAGCATCGGTTTTGGCGAGAAAGTAGAAGGGCAGCCGCGTATGCGCTTTGATTATCGTTGGCACGACTCACGTGACGCCGACCTAATGATGCAGGTTGAGTTGCCATTTTAGACAGGCAGATACACAGATAGATTGCTATCTACGTCTAAATAGTAAGAATTAAAAAAGCCGCAAAAACTCAGTTTTTGCGGCTTTTTAGTATCTGGCTTGCGAGTTTTAATACCAGCACTCACTTTCCGCCAAGCTATAAATCTTCACCAAAAACAAGCATACACAGTTGCTCGAACTCTTCTTCTTTACCTGAGAACAGATCATCAATCACAAGTGAACGTTTTTGACCTGACTGCATGCGTTTCTTCGCTTCTCGCATCACCATCACCAGAGTGTGCTCTTGTGGTAAGTTTGAGTCATCAATGTTCCATTGATTGAATCGCTGAGAAAGAGCACTTTCGCAAAGCAGGGGTTTAAACGACAACACTTCTTGCTTCAATACAGAAAGCATATCTTTAAACGCTTGTTCCGTATTATTGGCATTAGAAGCGCGAGCTTTGGTTTGTTCTAGCTTTTCTAGTAGTGCCGAAGAGAGGTTGGTTTGCGTGATGTAACCCGCTTGTCTTGGGAATGAATCCGTCAAACGAACAGAAAAATCGACACGGTTAACCTGAGTGTTTGGAAAGTAGGTCAGTGACGTTAGGCAGTCGTATGGAATCCAGACGCTTTGTCCTGGTTCAACGGCATACTCTTGTTTGCCTAACTTAATCAAAACCAAGCCACTTTGAACCGATACAAGGCTATGTTTAAGTACTTTCTTGCGTGGTGTGATCACCAAGTGTGAAAAGTAAGCCGATGTATATTCAATAGCGAAGTTCATAGATAGTACCTTAATTTTGGGGCGTCAAGATTACCGTTAATCTTAAAGAATGCCAACAATAACAGGGGATTTTCAATGTTTCTGGTCTGACCTTGTCAAAAGTATGGGCTCTGTAGCTGCGAGAAGTCAAAACAACGCGTAGAATGAGCCAGCTTTTTATTATATGAATTAAAAAATGACCTCTCCAACCGATCCATATGTTGATATTCGCCCTTACGGCGATGATGAAATTCCAGCGGCACTAAACCGTCTTATTAATGATGAAGAATTTATCAGTGCAATCTTGCACTACCGTTTTTCAAACCATGCGTCTTGGTTCAAAGCATTAATGAGCCCGATTTTGCGTGTGTACTTAAAAATGAAATGGAGCAAGCTGACTAGCGTTGAATCCATTCAGATTGAAGTGAAAAAGTACTTACGCGACACGTTAGCGAAAACCACTAGCGGTGTGACGTACACTGGTATCGAGTCACTGGATGCGAACCAAGCTTATCTGTTTGTATCAAACCATCGTGACATTGCTATGGATCCTGCGTTGGTAAATTACGCTCTGCATCAAAATAATCATCAGACTTGTCGTATCGCTATCGGAGACAACCTGTTGAAAAAGCCATGTGCGACTGAATTGATGCGTTTAAATAAGAGCTTCATCGTAAAGCGTTCTTTGAAAGGACCGCGTGAGATGATGAAAGCGCTAGGGCAGTTGTCTTCTTACATTAAGCACTCTCTAGAAACGGGCAACTCAATCTGGATCGCTCAAAAGGAAGGTCGTGCGAAAGACGGTAACGATTTTACTGAGCCAGCAATTTTGAAAATGTTCCACGTTGAAGGACGTAAGCAAAAAATTGCTTTCCCTGAATACGTGAAGTCATTGAAGATTGTTCCTGTGGCTATTTCTTACGAGAACGACCCATGTGACACGGCTAAAGCGATAGAGCTTTTCGAAAAAGACGTAAACGGCAGTTACGAAAAGGGTGAGTTTGAAGATATCGAAAGTATCATTCAAGGCATCATCGGTAATAAAGGACGCGTTCACGTTGGCTTCGGTCAGGTTATCGACCAAGATTTTGATACGCCTGAAGCGCTTGCTGAAGAGATCGATCGTCAGATCCACGATAACTACAAACTGTTCCCAGTAAACTTGCTGGCAGCAGAAAAAGAAGATGAGTCGATTACAGCGGCCGTTAAACAAGAGTTTGAAGCTAAACTATCGAGCCTGCCACAGGGTGCGCGTCAGTACTTGATCGATAGCTACGCGAATCCAGTGAAGAACATTGGTTAACGAGCGTTAGTTAGCTTGCTAGTTGATTAGCAACTTGATTGAATTGAAAAAGGAGCCTTGGGCTCCTTTTTTGTTTCTGAATCGCTACTTGCTGCTGCGATCGAGCAATAGAGCATTAGCCTGAATTAGCGAGCGACTGCGCCACCGAGCTCCAGATTGGTTGGCCATGTGGTTACAGTGTTGCCGCCCAGATAGATGTTGCCTTTGACTGTCATGGTCTCGGGGAATGTTGTAATCCCAGAACCGCCTATATATAAGTCGCCATCAATCACGATCCCATTGGGGAGTTCGGTTAAAGGAGTGCGGATCACGCTCAGATCGCCTTTCACCCTAAAGCCATTCGGTAGCCTTTCCAGTGGAGTATCGGTGAGGTTGATAAAACCGCCCACTCTTACACCTCTTGGCCAACTGATGATTTGGCTGCCAATCAAGTCGACGTAACCTTTTATCTTAACCCCGCTCGGGACTCGAGCGAGTTGGCTGTGAGAACCTTTCAGGCTGCCGTTCACTTCTAGCCCTTTGGGTAGGCGTGTGATCGCAGTGTTCTCTATATTGAGATTACCATCTACCACCAAGCCAGTTGGAAGTGATGTATAAGGTTTATTTCGTAGATATAAGTTTCCGTAATTATCGAGATGGTTCAATATTTGATAGTGATCGAGCGGTTCAGCACTGACATTTGTTATGGTTAAGGAACCAATAATAAGTGCAATTATTCTGAGCATAACAGGCTTCTTATTACGATAGACGTTTACACTATAATGGAAAAATTAATCTCGCATAGTGTTTTACCCATTTGGCGGTAGATTAACGAGGAATGGAGCAAAGATGATAGGTAAATCAATGATTAGAGTAAATATACGAATTATTAAGGTCTTTCTGATAGCCGCTTCAGTGTTTGGCTCAATGTCTGCGAGTGCCAACAAAGTAATTTCAACGCCCGGTAAAGCTGCGGTGGTGGTGACACAAGGCGGTCAACAGCAACGAGTTTGTTATTATGATGACAAGGCTTATAGCATTGGGGCAGTGTTAGAGGTGGGGGGCGTAGTGATTCAGTGCGCGGCAGAAAACGATTTTGAGCAAAATGGGTCACTGGCTTGGGTTCAATTAAAAAAAGACGAGTAATTCACTCGTCTTTTAATAAGAATATAAATGCTTATATTAACGCGCTAGAGAGCGAGTCTTAAGTTCAAAAATAATCTTCTCAGCGCTAACTTCAAATTTAAAGCGAGCGTGCAACTCTGTGCTTTCTTCAGTCATTTCTGATGCTTCAAATTCAACGTTGCTAGACACTTGTTTAGCAAGTTCAACGTACTTAGCAAACTCAGCTTCAATAAGTGCTTTTGAGTTTCCGTAAACCGTTACTTCAGCAACATCGTCGCCTTCTTTAATGATGAACCCGATTTCGCCTGCACAGCCGCAAGCTTCACATACATCGTTGTTACCAATATCTTGGCTCATAATAATAATCCTCTTACAAAGTCTGAGGTTATTCTAACGAGCAATTTGAACTGTATCTACAAAAATTAAAATCTTTGAACTAATTTGTACTGGTATGCTATGTTGTTTGTTGAAGGGGTTAAATGAATGTGTACATTCGCGTCGCCAAATATGTATGTGATCTATCTCATGTTTTGTTGATAAGCAGTGTCATTAATTTGTTAGAATATCATTCAGTTAGTTGCGTCGTAACTAATTTTATAAGACTATCTATTGCTTGATAGGTATTTATACAATGAATTTATTGTTGGGTATTTGATATTCTAAGTTGTTATTTTAGATTAACCACTTAGAGAGGTAAGGTGACTTTCGAAGAATAATTAGACAAAGTGCCCAAAGAGGCAGCACTGTAAAATTGTTCGTACAAAGTATTTGTTGGTATTTAATGGAAATACTTGCGAAAAAATACCTTGCTCACATAATGCTGATAACGATTTTCATTCTGACTTCATTTGATTGAGTTAGATGGATTTACAAAGAGAAGAGCCTGAATATGCCAAAGCGTAGTAAAGAAGATACAGAAATCACGATCCAGAAAATCATGGATGCCGTTGTAGACCAGCTACTAAGATTGGGTTACGACAAGATGTCATACACGACGTTGAGTCAACAAACGGGTGTTTCTCGTACAGGTATAAGTCATCACTTTCCAAAGAAAACGGATTTTACTGCTGCTCTAGACGGTCGTATTTTCAAGATGTTCATGGAACACATTGACTTCGAAAATGGCCTTGACGCATTTTCAGCTAGCTGGGTTGCAGCACTTGAAGACGCTGAGTTCCTAGCAATCTTACGTTTACTTTTCCATCATATCGTTACTGCTGAGAGCGCACATGAGTTCGCTGCAAACGGTATTGATCGTCTATACAAGCTGACTGAAACTCAGTTTGGCGATACTAGCGGTAAAGAACTAGAGTGGTTGATTGGTAAATCATTGATTCGTATGAGCCAATAATCAGCACTCAATAAAAGAAGCTCCTGCGGGGGCTTTTTTTGTGCCTGTAGTTTCACTTCTTGTACGTTTTTCTCTCAATCCCACATCGATGTCGCAGTCTTGTTGATTGATGCTGAATGATGTTATTTCCTTTCTTTTTATATGCTTCCGCTCGCGGCTTGTTTTACTCTTCAGTGTTAAAAGCTAAGTAACCCTAACAAGTAGAGTTCATTTCTAGAGCCTCAAATGCTCAAGGTGAGTCGTTTTGGTGCTTGCTGTTGTGGTTGTTAATAAAATTGAGTTTAAGCCGAGAGAGTGGCTGTGAGCCAATAAAAAGCCCCGAACAAATCGAGGCTTAGGATTACGTCATTGTTATCAAGAACGAATACTCAAAACGAGTCGCTCCTTAATCGGACTTATTGTGCGGGGTGAACCTGAGGGAAGCTCATGGTTGGGTGTTTTTCTACGATACTTTTGTAACCATACACATCTTCTATCATCGAAGGTTTCAGTGCATCCCAAGGCTTGCCATCACACACCAAATTGCCATCTTTCAATACCACCAATCGATCGGAATACTGCGCGGCTAAGTTGAGATCATGCAAAACCACGATAACCGCGGCATTGTGGTTATCGGCTAATTCTCTCGCAATCTTTAAGGTGTTGTGCTGGTGGGCAAGATCCAGTGCAGAGGTTGGTTCATCAAGCATCAAAATACATTGGTCACCAGAGTGGTGAAGCTGAGTTAATACTCGAGCCAAGTGCACTCGCTGCTTTTCACCGCCTGATAGTGAAGGGTAAAGCCTTTCACTCAGGTGAGTCACATCAGCAACATCCATTTTTTGGCTAGCAATGCTGGTCAGCTTCTTGTTGGATTCTTGCAGAGGAATCCCACCAAGCTCGACAACTTCATGTGCCAAGAATGGGAAGGTCAATGTGCTGTGTTGAGGAAGCATAGCAAGGTGCTTCGCTAACTTTTGAGAAGGCCACTTGTCTTTACTGTGTCCAAAGTATTGAATATCGCCGTTGCTTGATATCTCTTGGCATAAAGCTTTAAGCAGCGTGCTTTTACCTGCGCCATTTGGCCCAAGCAGTGTAGTTACCTTTCCCGCTTCAATCTCAATAGAAACGCCATCTAATATCACTTTACTGCCGAACTTCACTTCGATATCGGTCGCTTTTAAAGCTGAAGGAAACATTAAAGGATTCTCCCTTTCTGTTGAAATAGTAGATATAAGAAGAATGGGGCACCGATAATCGCAGTGACAATACCTACAGGTAGCTCTGCCGGAGCAAGTACCACACGTGAGAACATGTCTGCGGCGGTTAGCAGCAGTGCGCCTAGTACCGCTGATAGTGGCAACAGAACTCGGTGGTCAGGGCCTGCCAACATGCGACCTAAATGTGGGATAACCAATCCAATAAAACCAATCATGCCAGACAGGCTAACTGTGATACCAACGCCCGCAGCCGTCAGTAGAATCAGCTTTCGTTTCAGCTTTTGAACTGGGATACCAAGGTGTTGCGCTTCTGACTCGCCCAGTAATAGAGCATTTAGAGACATCGCTTGGCGGTAGAAAACAACAAACAAGCCAACGAGCGTGACAGCTGCCAGCAAAATTCCTGACCACTTAGCGCCCGCCAATGAACCCATCGACCACAATGAAAGATCGCGCAGCATTTGGTCATCAGCAATGAAATTCAAGAAGCCAATACCTGCGCCAGAGAGCGCACTGATCGCCACACCCGCCAACAACATGATGGTGACAGAGGTGCCGAATTTACCTGTACCCAGCTTATACACCAGCAGCGTGGTTAAAGCGCCGCCAAGAAAAGCGAACACAGGAACCGCAGCAAAGTTCATGAAAGCAGGGTATTGAAGCGATAGCTCAGAGAACAAAACGATAGCCAGTGCAGCACCTAATGCTGCGCCCGCAGACACACCTATGATGCCAGGTTCTGCAAGTGGGTTTCGAAACAAACCCTGCATCACTGCACCACACAAGGCGAGGATCGCACCAATCAGCATGCACAAGATGGTTCTAGGTAAGCGAATCTCTTGAATCACTAAATTGATGTGTGGGGCTAAATCATTGTTTGGTTGGAGTAAGCTCGCTGCACTGTCAGCTAAGCTAATGTTCATTGGCCCAACGGTAATTGAGAACAGTGCGACGAAGGCTAGGGTAGCCCCTAGGCCTAACATCGATGTTTTCAGTGGGACGGATCGTAACAACATAAAGGGCCTCAATGTCCGTCACTAACTTCAATATCCATCACCAACATTGCGAAAGTAGGCTGGTGATGGGCATTGAACTAGCAACAGTAAAAATAGGGTAGTCGCGTTATAGCGGGTAGATAAGTTATAGCGGATAGATAAGAGCGTTTAATCGCTTAGCTTCTGAAAGGCTCTCGAGACCAAGTCCGCCAACCAAAGCACTGCCATTTACGGTAATGATTTGCTTGTTCATACCTGCAGGCGTTGCCGCTAACATAGGTAGCGATTTCAGGATGGCATCAGCACCGCCCATTTTTTGGTAGCTACGACCACTGACTAAAATCACATCTGGCTGCATTTCTACCAGTGATTCCATCGACAGTGGCTTGTAAGACGTTAGGCTTTGAGCTGCAGGGTTGATACCGCCAGCTAACTCGATGATTGCGTTTGGCGAAGTTTCACCGCCAGCAACGTTCGCAGGGCGACCTTCGTGCAGCAACAGGAAAAGTACTTTCTTCGCTTCGTTACTTGGTACCTGGTTCGCTTTCAGTGCTGCAATCTTCTGATTTACTTCAGCTTTAACTTGCTGCGAGTGCGCTTCGGTATGGGTAATCTTGGCGATTTGGTCAATACGCTTTAACAGCCCTTCAACATTTGCTTCGGTGTTGACGATCTCTACATCGACGCCTGCCGATTTTAATTGAGAGATAGCGTTGTCTGGTCCCATTTCATCCGAGCCAATCAATGTGGTTGGTTCTAGGGCAAGTAAGCCTTCCGCAGACAGGTTTCGGTGATAACCAATCTTTGGCAGGTTTTCTCCTTGAGGGAAGTGGCTGGTCACATCAATCGCGACTAACTGCTCTTCGGCACCTAATGCCAAAACCAATTCAGTAACGGCACTGCCAGCACTGATGATTCGAGGTTGTTCAGCGTCGTTGGCCATTGCGGGTGCGCTAAGTGCCAGGCTGATTGCAGCTAATGAAAGAAGAGGTGTCTTGGTCTTTAATTTATTGAGCACGTTTAAGTTGTTCATAATAAGTTCTTTATATTTTCTTTTTGTATCGCGAAGATACTCAGTGAGCAGTCCGTTCGCATTGTGAGTTCGAATCGATAGAGAGGCTTAGTCTGCTTGTTTAGTTTTATCAACCAGAAGCCAAACCTCGTGAAAATTGAGTGTCGCTCTAGCCATCGTCCGTGAGCAATTGAGTCGCTGGTATTCCGTTTTCTTGAAGGAATGAAAGCAACTTCACTAGGTTCTCCACGTTAGCGGCTTTATCTGCGCCAATGATGATCGGTTTTTTATCCGTTGAACCAGTCTCTTCTAACAGGGCAATCTTGAAATTTTCCCAGTCGATGTATTCTTGGCCGTTAATTGCCCAGTAGGGTTCGCGGTCTAAAATATTGACGCTAATCGAATCCTTGTGGACTTCAGAAACGTTTTTGACATCCGAGCTTGGCAGCTCAACTTCCAGTGACTCCAGCTTTACTGATGCCGTAAGCAATAGAAAAACCATCACGATAAAAATGATGTCGAGCAGCGGTGTTAAGTCTGGCGCTAGGCTCTGTGTGTGAGATGAGTGGGGCGTTTTAATCATGCTTGGCTCACATCACCGATAGAGGTTTTGTTGATAGGCTTACCTTGAGTATCATCTGACTGATTGGTTTGAATCGACATGCCTTCTAACCACACATTCACATAGTTCAATGTATGCTCCAATTGAGCTAGCACTCGATCGGCCCATAGCCCGAGTAGCTGAGCACCAGAAATAGCTGGAAGCGCAATCATTAAACCTGCTGCTGTGGTTCGCATTGCTAATCCAAGACCGTCTGCCAAATCATTAGGCGTGATGCTGCCTGTTGTCGCGGCAACGCCTTTAAACATCTCAATAAGACCAAGTACCGTACCAAGCAAGCCGATGAGTGGGCTGATCACGCCGATCAAACCAAGCAGTCTTAAACCTGCATGAAGCTGGTGGCGTTTTTCTTGTAGCCAGATCCCGGCGGCATCTTCACGTAACCCTTTTGAGAAAGAGTGGTGAGCAAGCAACATTGACACGCCCTTGTACAAGAGCGGGCGTTTACCTGAAATCGACTGAGCAAGCGCTTCAATCTCTTTGCTGTTGGTTGGTGAGGTTTGGTTTAACTCGCGACGAATGGCACGTTTGCCCACACCAATGCTGAGCATGACTTGGAAGACACGTTCAGCGATGATCATTGCTGTTAATGCTGAGCAGATAAGAAGAGGCCAAGTCATTAAGCCAAGTTGATCTTGTAAGTAACTGATTTGTTGCATGATTAATCCAACCTAAAACGAACAGGTATTTGTACTCGGTGAGCAATCGCTCGACCATTGACAGTGTGAGGTGAGAATTTCCATTGTTTAATGGCATCTAATGCGGCGTTATCGAGCATTAGCGCGCCTGATGAATTTACTAATGCTTGTTTAATTTGTTTGCCTTCAGCGTCTAGCCAGATCTCATAAGTCGCGACACCTTCAACGCCACGACGTCTTGCTTGGCGAGGGTAATTCGGTGGGGTAGGACGCGCAGAGAACGAAGGCTTAGTGACTAAAACCGGCTCTTGGTTTGATACGCCTTGGTTTACTTCCTGAGACTGGTTGGCAGATTCGTCCATATTCTTATCGACTTTCTTGTCGGCCAGTTTCTCTGGTTGAGTGGCTGGCTCTGGGCGTTCTTTCTTCACCACCTTTTTCTCAGTCACTGGTTTCTTTTGAACAGGCTTTTTCTCGACAACCTTCTTTTCAATCACTTTTTTCTCAACTTTCTTTGGTTGAGGTTTATTGGTGATCGCTTTTTTCTTTGGGGTTGGCTTAGTTTGCTTTGGCTCAACCGTTTTTGGTTCGGCTTGTGAGACGGTTTCTTTTATTGGCTCAGGTTTAACTGGCTCTGTGATTGTTTTTTGCTGAGCTTGTGAAGGAACGCTCTTCGGAGTGAAGTTGATCGATACCGTGTTCGATTGGCTACCTGCAGGCATCGCAAATACTTTGGATTCTTGAGCGACAAACAACAACGCGGCATGAATCACTAACGATGCACCGCCTGCAATAACATATCTAGGAACGTTCACAATCAATCCTTTACCAAATCAAAATTCTGTATCGGATTATTGCTTAGAATCTAAATAAGATCAATTATCAATTGCATTATCATTTACGTGTATTTATGATTCTCTCAGTTTTTAGCGAATAGTCTTCCAGACTTTGCTATGTAAGTGTTTAGAGAGATTATATGAGTCTTAATATTTATAAATTTGACGAATCAATCTTGGGCGTTTCTAGCCCTGATCCGCTTCGTTTTGCGTTTGCGAAAAAGCATTCTGCACACGCCGGAGGAAGTTCAATTCCGGTCGACCCCAGTAAGAAGTTAGAACTCTTTGACGAACTGATGCTGAGTGAAGGGAAAAAACAGGATAAGCGTTGCTTGTATATCCACATTCCTTTCTGTCGTGTGCGTTGTACGTTCTGCAATTTCTTCCAAAATGCCGCAAGCCGTAAATTAGTGGATGAGTATTTCGATGCACTGATGGTCGAGCTAAAGCAGAAAGCCAAAACGCCTTGGGCTCAGTCTGGACTATTTCACGCCGTCTATATCGGTGGCGGAACTCCCACCGATTTGTCACCTCAACAAGTTGAACAGCTGGGTAAAGCGATTCGTCAATATTTCCCACTAGCAAACGATGTTGAGATGACATTGGAAGGGCGCATCAATCGATTTGGCGACGAGATGTTTGATCGTGCGCTTGAAGGTGGCTTCAATCGTTTCTCGTTCGGTATTCAAAGTTTCAATACTCAGGTTCGACGTAGTGCTAAGCGCCTAGATGACCGAGAGGTTGTGCTAGAACGTATCAGTTCACTAAGCCGCACCGAGCAAGCGCCAATCGTTCTTGATCTGTTATACGGATTACCACACCAATCTATGGAAGTGTTCCAACAAGATTTAGAAGACTACATGTCTACTGGCGCACACGGCATTGACCTCTACCAACTGATTGTTGCGGGCAATGCACCTATGCTTAATCTTGTTGAGAAAGGAAAAATCCCACCGCCTGCGAATACGCCAGATAAGGCGAGCATGTATTTAGCGGGTGTGGAGTTCATGGCAAAAAATAAGGTCAAGCAACTCAGCGTAAACCACTGGACTCGTGATAACCGCGAACGCAGCATTTACAACAGCTTAGCGAAAACTTATGCCGAAGTCCTACCCATTGGTTGTGGCGCTGGTGGCAACATCGGCGGTCATGGTGTGATGCAGCATCGAACTTTAGACAGCTACATGGAGTCTATAAAGCAAGGTCAATTACCTATCGCCATGATGACGAAACAAAGCTCATTAGAGCCTATCTTCTCAACATTAAAGGCAGGTTTCGATTCTGGTGTTGTTAGAAGAAATACGCTACCGAGATTTATGGGGCAAGATACGTTCGACTACCTCAAGCCTTTGTTCGCGCATTGGGAAAAGAACGGTTTAGTTGAGCTTTCGGAAGATTATCTGAGCCTGACTATTGCTGGCAGCTTTTGGGCGGTAAGCCTAGCGCAGAGTGTGATTCAAGTGCTTAACGCTGAATACCAAGCTATGCACCCAGCGCCTAAAGCGTCAGGTTCGGGCGTACACCCGCATGCAAGTTTGAAGCACGCTTAATATCGAATTTTTAGTTTATAACTTACTCGTTTATACGGAACATATTCAATGACAGATACAACATTAGAAATGACAGAAACTCTAGAACAACGCGTAGCTCTAATTTTAGAAGAAGAGCCAAAACTACTGCCAACAGCAATTGCTGAGAAGCTAGGTGTTTCAGAGGTTGAAGTGGTTGCTGCTTTTCCAAACGACATGGCGGTAATGCTAGATGGCAGCCGTGCTCAAGAGATTCTAGAAGGTTTAGTGGGTTGGGGGCCTGTGACCACTATCGTGCATTCATTTGGTTCTATCTTTGAAGTAAAAGCGCCATTCCCGAAAGGTAAGGTAGCGCGTGGTTACTACAACCTAATGGGCAAAGAGGGCGAGCTTCATGGTCACCTTAAACTTGATAACGTTAAACATATCGGTTTGGTGAGCAAGGCGTTCATGGGTCGTGAAAGTCATTACTTCGGCTTCTTCAGTGAAACCGGTGAGAACATTTTTAAGATTTACCTAGGCCGCAACGAAAAGCGTGAGCTTATTGCCGACCAAGTAGAACGC
The DNA here is from genome assembly GCF_041473335.1 of Vibrio sp. 10N.222.55.C7. Classification (NCBI taxonomy): domain Bacteria; kingdom Pseudomonadati; phylum Pseudomonadota; class Gammaproteobacteria; order Vibrionales; family Vibrionaceae; genus Vibrio; species Vibrio sp. 10N.222.55.C7. The sequence continues at coordinate 87,324 of NZ_JBFRSC010000058.1, read as the reverse complement.
TTCAAAGCGTTAAAAGAACAAGCTTAAGTACAGTCAATAGTAAATAATCAGCAGTAATCTGACATAGGGTTGCCAACTGGCTTAAACAAGACATCAATGCTCGAGGATCGTTTAGTTCGCTAATGATCGCTCAACCTCGGGCAAAAATAATAAATCAGAGAAAGTGAAGAAAGGAATTACCCATGGAACAGCAAGTAAAACAAGAACGTCTACAAGGTCGCCTAGGTCCAGAAATCAAAGAGTTTCGCCAAGAGCGCCGTACCCTTCAACTTGCAACGGTTGATGAAGAAGGTCGCCCGAACGTAAGTTACGCACCTTTCGTTCAGAACCAAGAAGGTTACTTTGTTCTAATTTCTGATATTGCTCGTCATGCTCGCAACTTGAAAGCGAACCCTCAGGTCTCTTTGATGATGATTGAAGACGAAGAGAGCTCGAAGCAACTTTACGCACGTAAACGTTTAACGTTTGATGCTCAAGCAAGTGTTGTGGAGCGTGAAACGGAACTTTGGACTCAAGTGATTGGCCAGATGCAAGAGCGTTTTGGTGAAATCATTGATGGTTTGAGCCAACTTCAAGACTTCTCTCTGTTTAACCTTAAAGCTGAGAACGGCCTGTTCGTTAAAGGCTTTGGTCAGGCATACCAAGTGTCAGGCGACGATCTGGTGGATTTCGTTCACCTACAAGAAGGTCACAAAAAAGTATCTAACGAGTAATCTCGTTTAATCGATTTCTTTAGGAGCCCTCCAATGTGAGGGCTTTTTTATGTCTAAATCAAAGAGTTTGGTATATTGGCGTTTGATGACTATTTATATGTAAGGATCGGTACGTGAAACCAGTAAGTCGAGATTGGGACGAGTTCTGTTACCCGTTTATTTATGAAGACAGTCCTATCTGTGATTTTGAGATTTTGTCGGATGAACTTTGTTGCCGAGTTGGATTGGTGTTGTCTTTAGAGCTAGAGCCTCAGGTTCGTGAGATCCTGCAACGCTTGCAGCCAAACATCTATCACTTGAATGGCTCTGTGCGCGGTAAGCTTGCCATCACCGAGTCTGAATTGGTCGAGCTCAAGCAAGACTATCATCGTATCCGCGATCAGCTAGAAGGTGGTTTTAAAGGTTTTGTCTTACCCGGTGGACACCGAGTGTCTAGTGAACTTCACTTGTGTCGTTGTCAGGCTAAGAAAGTTGTGCGAGCTTTGGTGAGTATTGAGCATCATGAAAGTAAAAAATCGCCAGACCCGATTCTTTTTAAATACGCAAACCTAGTGGCGAACACTCTCTATGCATTGGCCTCTTTTACCAATCATGTCAATGAAGTCGAGGAAGTGGAATTTGTGAGTAAGAGCTACTCTATGCCGAAAAAGTCTATGCCAGAAAATAAAGACTAACGGTTAGCTCTATTTTGGTTAAGAGATGAAAAGCTAAGAATTGAAGAAGCTAAACCATTGAACTGATCTTGGTTTAGCTTCGTGAATAGCCCTAAGCAGCCGTAGAGGCGTCGTTTAAGACTTTTGCGCCGCGTAGCATGGCTTCGATTAACTCACCCGCATTGAACTTCTCAAGCGCTTCGTGGGCACCTACCTGATTAGCACGATCCACACAGATCTCACTTGAAAGTGAGGTATGCAAAATACAGTAAGCATGACTCAATGCACTGTCATTCTGAACTTCAAACGCAAGTTCGTAGCCATCCAGTCCCGGCATCTCAATGTCACTGACAAGAAGGTCAACCGCTTTGCCTATGCTAGCTTGGCGTCGCATGAGATCAATCGCATCCAAACCGTTATTACAGATGCTATAAGGAATGTTGATGCTGTCTAGGGCATCAGATAACTGCTTACGCGCAATTAAAGAGTCATCCACCAATAAGATGTTTAGCGCTTTGAGTCGCTCCCTTTCTACATCGGTCAGCATTGGAATATGCGCATTCTCATAATCTGGGTAGATCTTAGAGAGCAGTAGTTCGACATCGAGCATTTGCACAATACGGTCTTCGAAACGTGTAATACCGGTAACAAACACATTGCGACCCACACTCGTGGGTGGAGACTCAATACTCTTCCAGTCGCATTCAATGATTTTATCAATCGAACGAACCAAGAACGCCACAACTGTTCTCAAACAGTCAGTAACGATGAGTACACAATCTTGGTATTCAGCGGGTGTTATCGGGCGGAAGCCAATCGCAGCGGACATATCAATAACTGGAACCGTAAGGTCGCGGATAGTCACTGTACCAATCACGTGATGATGGGAGTAGGGGATCTGAGTCATCGGCTGAAAAGGGACGATTTCTCTGACCTTAAGCGTGCCAATCGCAAAACTTTGAGTGAGGGATAACTTGAACATCAACATTCCCTGTGACTGACTCGCTTTACTGATCGGTTTGGCCATAAGTGGCTCCTACTTAATACGCGCTTAATTTATAAGGATTAATTTAAAGGGAAATGGAAGCCGCAGCAAGTCGCGATGCGGTTTTTAATGGCCTTTAAGGCAGTTGTTTTCGGTTATAGAGTGAAGAATAGCGGTTCTTGGGTTAAAATCACGCTAAATACTCGCTGTCGATGGTTAGTCGACAAGCAGACAGCAACAAACTGAGAATTATCATGGCAAGAACAGCAGCAGCGCTTCATATTCTGGTGAAGCATAAAGAACTAGCAGAAGACATCATGACGCAGCTTAAAAAGGGCGCTAAATTTCAAACGCTAGCGAAGAAACATTCAACCTGTCCATCTGGTAAAAAGGGCGGCGACCTAGGTGAGTTCAAAAAAGGTCAAATGGTGCCTCAGTTTGATAAGGTTTGTTTCTCTGGCGAGACGCTTGTACCACACCTTGTGAAAACAAAATTTGGCTGGCACGTCGTGAAGGTTCTTTACAGAACTTAGTTATAAATATGTGTTAGATTGAATAAAAGGAGCGTATATACGCTCCTTTTTTGTGACTTTTGTGCGCGTTTTAAAGCACTACGGTTGAGTGTTCATCCCAGACGTTATGCGATAATTGGTGCTACGCCCTCAACCATCCACCGTGAGTAATTGGTAGGAGGAGGAGGGTTTTTAATGAGTAACTCATATAATAAATGCCATTCTTGAGGAAATTTATTGCAGCTTTGCCTTTTAGCCTTTGCCTTTTCTAAAAAGCTGTAAACGAGTTTGGTAGGAGAACAACATGGAGAGTTCAGCTATGTTAAGCAAACCAGCGACAGATGTCATATTGCATGCCTTTGACTGGTGCTACGCTGACGTAATGAAGAACGCCCCACTGATCCAAGAGTTGGGTTATAAATCTGTTTTAGTATCACCGGCGATGAAATCGCTGCGCGGCCCTAAAGGTTGCGATCGAAATTCTGGTACTCAATGGTGGCAACGCTATCAGCCCCAAGACTATCGTGTGATCGATAATCAGTTGGGTGACACACAAGATTTTAAAGCGATGGTCGACACGTTAAAGCGACATGGGCTTCGTACTTATGTGGATGTGGTGTTTAACCACATGGCCAACGAATCGGGTATCCGCGGTGATCTAACGTATCCCAATCAGCAAGACATGGCGTCTTATCAAAAAGATGCTGACTATTATGAATCCATACGTTTGTTTGGTGACCTTTCTGAGCCTCTTTTTGATGAGAACGACTTCGTGGAAGCGTTTGGTATCAAGAACTGGAAAGACACGTGGGAAGTGCAAAACGGGCGTATTACCGGTGGCGCCAGCGATCCTGGCCTGCCAACGCTACTCGATAACGATAATGTGGTGGCACAACAAAGAGCCTACCTAAAAGCACTGAAAGAGATTGGTGTGAAAGGATTTCGCATTGATGCGGCAAAGCATATGACACTGGCACACCTACGCAAGGTGTGGACGGATGACATCTGCGAAGAAATGCACATCTTCGGTGAGATCATTACCGATGGCGGCGCGACAGAAGAAGAGTATGAGCTGTTCCTTGAGCCTTATCTTAAACACACTCGCTTAGGCGCTTACGATTTCCCGTTGTTCAACACCATCTTCAAAGCATTTGAAGAGCAGGGCAGCTTTAAGTCTTTGATTAACCCATACTGTTTTGGTCAGGCTCTGTCGAATATGCGAGCGATCACGTTTGCGGTCACTCATGATATTCCCAATAACGAGGTGTTTTTGGAGCATGTGATGGATGAAGTGGATGAGCGATTGGCTCATGCTTTCATTCTTGGTCGAGACGGCGGTGTGCCGCTTGTTTACAGTGAACTGAGCACCAGCGGTATTCTGGACAAGAGCGGTCAGCCTCGTTGGCTTAACGACTGGCAAGCGCCTTACATGAAAAGCATGATTCAATTCCATAACCATGTTCATGGCGAAGCGATGCGTGTGGTTGAAGCGAATGATGATTTGTTGGTGTTTGTCCGTGGCGATAAAGGCATTGTGGTGATCAACAAGTCGAAGCGAAGCAAAACAGCCTCATTAAATTGGACTGGTGCGGTAACCGATTTACTGTCGGATGATGTGTTTGAATGTGTTGGTAAGGATTTAACCATCAAGGTGGAATCGAACCAATGCATGATGTTAACGACGAATGAATTGAAGCCTGTCACGAGTTAACTTGGATAGACTAGAAAGAGAAGCCCCGCTTACTGGCAATCAGTAATCGGGGCTTTTTATTTTAAGCTATTGCTCGGTAACTAAACCAAATGGCGACTCAGCCAAACGGCAACTGAGCCAAACCTTGGTTAAACCGTAAACTTATTCAATAGCTCGTCTTGTTGGCGAACATTGTCAGTTTGCTGCTGCATTGCGGTATTCGCTTCTTGGGCCGCTGTTGATACTTGTGTTGAAAGGTCTTTGATCTTAACAGTGTTGTTATTGATCTCTTCCGCTACTAAGCTCTGCTCTTCTGCCGCTGAAGCAATCTGGATGTTCATATCTGAGATGCGTTGAATCGCGTCACGGATACGGTCAAGTGAAGAGTTCGCTTGCTGAGCGCGTTCAACGGCGTCAGTGGCTGTGTCTTTACTTTGGTTCATCGCGTTCGATACTGAGCTTGCACCCGCTTGGAGCTGCTCGATCATGTTGCGGATTTCCGTAGTTGATTCTTGAGTACGTTGTGCCAGAGTACGAACTTCATCGGCAACGACTGCGAAACCACGGCCTGATTCACCAGCACGCGCCGCTTCAATAGCCGCATTCAATGCCAGTAGGTTGGTTTGGTCTGCAATATCGTTGATTACTTTTAGAATTGTTTCGATGTTGGCTGTTGCTGATTCAAGTACTTGTACTTCGGCAACCGCTTGGTCGATACGTGCTGAAAGGTTATCAATCGCTTGAGTGGTGTCACTTACGACAGATGTGCCGTCTAGCGTTGCTTCGTCTGCTTCACGGGCTGCCGCTGCTGCGCCTTGAGCATTGTTTGCAACTTCAGTTGCAGTAACCGCCATCTCGTTCATTGCAGTCGCTAACTGTTCAAGCTCTTCCAGTTGGGTATTCATCGCTTTCGCTGATTCGCCTGCACCTTTAACCGTGATTTCAGTACCACGCTTAATTTCAACACCAATCGCTTTCGATTGAATGATCTGATTTTGCAGGTTTTCAGTAAAGGTGTTGAAACCTTTCGCTAGGTCAGAGAACTCTTGGTCTGTGTTGGTATCTAGGCGCTTAGTTAAATCACCTTGACCGCTCGCCACATCTTGAATGGCTTGGTTAAGCGCATCCAGTGGACGCATTAACACACGAATCAGAACAGTCAGTGCAATGATGCTGAGAATAACTGCAATCAACGAGTAGATCATTGAGCTGTTCTTCAATTCTTCAACGGTTTGGAACGCGATCTCTTCATCGAGGATTGCACCTATATACCAATCTTCACTAGGGATGTGGGTGAAATTAACTAGGAACATTTTGCCGTCGACTTCAATTTCTTGAGAGCCTTCACGAATAGTCGCTTGTGGCATGTAGCTTGATAGCGTTTCACCGTTGTTTTTCGCATTTGGGTGAGCAATCGTGGTGCCGTCGGCTGTTACTAGGAACAGGTAACCCGCATCAAACAAGTTCACTTGGTTGACCAAGGTAGCAAGGTTCGTCAATTCTAGGTCGTAGAACATACCCGCAGTAAAGCGGCCGTTGTCTTTAACTGGAGTACCTACTGATATGATGACTTTCTTACTTGATGCATCCACATAAGGAGCGGTAACAACTAAACTGTTTTTGGATTTAGCATCAATGTACCAAGGACGAATTCGTGGGTCGTAGTCTGGACCGGCATCCCAACCATCATCATTTTCAATAACGAAACCGTTTGCTTCATAACCAAAACCAACCGCTAGGAAGCTGTTTTTAAGCTTTGGCTTTTCTAAGATTTCTTTAACGTAAGCGCGATCTTCAGGGTTGATCTCGATGACTTCAGTCGTCGATTGAGCCAACGCTTTCTTGGCGTTCATCTCCGATACGACGGTATTTTTCACGCCCGAGACCATCTCTTTCAGGCTCGCATTGACGTGGTTTTCTACTGCACTTCTTACAGTGTAAAGTTGTTGTATTGAAAGCAATGATACTGTCACTAGCAGCAAGGCTGATGATGCAGCAACCACCTTATGGCTAAATTTCATTGAGTTTTCCCCTTCTCACAGGCTTTGCGAAGACTAAAGTTAATCGTGTTTTTGTAATTATATATATCGACTAGATTGGATTTTACTTGAATGTAATTTCACAAAATAGACTACAAAAATACAACAACCTAAACAATGCAAAATTCACTAAAGCGCATATTTGTTGCTTTTAGTATTTGGTTCAATGAGTTGGGGAATGGGGCTAGACGGAGTTTAAGGAGGAATTAAGAATGTATTAATTTGATAGTTATGCGTTCAGTTTTCTATTAAAAAGAAGCGGGGTGAACAAACGATATGAAATCAAATGACATGCAGAGCTTATAAATTAATTGAACTCCAAATAATACTGTGTATATATTTTCGCAAATAAAAAGCCCCACAAAAGTGAGGCTTTATAAACTGAATCTTTATTGAGTTACATAAGTAGTATCTAATTTAGAATATTAGATGCGCTACACCAGCGATAACTGGAAGCGTAATTAACGTACGTAGAATAAAGATAATAAACAGTTCTAAGATGTTCACTGGAATCTTACTGCCTAGAAGTAGAGCGCCCACCTCAGACATGTAGATCAGCTGAGTTACCGACATTGCTGCAATAACAAAGCGAGTCATCTCGTTGTCGATAGAAGCCGCAAGGATTGCTGGGATAAACATGTCCGCAAAACCAACAACAATCGTTTCAGATGCTGCAACCGCTTCAGGAACACCAAGTAGCTCTAGGAATGGAATGAAAGGCTGACCTAGGATTGAGAACACAGACGTGTATTCCGCAATAACCAGTGCCATTGTACCTAAACCCATAACAACAGGCAGTACGCCAAATACCATATCTACGGCGTTACGAACGCCTTCGCCAAATACAGATTTAACCGACTTTACTTGAGATGCTTTATTTACCGCTAGCTCAAGACCCCAAGAGAACGTTGAGTGACCTGCTGGGATCGCGTCAGCGTCTTTGTGCGGCTTGCTGCCATCAATGAAAGTATCTTTCTTCATGTTTAGTGGTGGAAGGCGAGGGATGATCACCGCTGCCACAATACCCGCTAAACAGATTGCTGCGTAGAAAGGTAGGAACAGGTGCTCTAGTTCTACCTGAGCAATAACCACAAGACTGAATGTGATAGATACTGCTGAGAAAGTCGTACCAACAACCGCAGCTTCACGCTGAGTGTAGAATTTCTTCTCGTACTGTTTGCTTGTAAGCAGGATACCAACACTGCCGTCACCCAACCAAGAAGCCATACAGTCAATAGCACTGCGGCCTGGTAGGTTGAAGATTGGACGCATGATTTTACTTAGTAGCGTGCCAAACAGCTCTAGTAGACCAAAGTTAAGTAGAAGCGGAAGTAGCAAACCAGCAAAGATGAATACTGAGAACAGTGTCGGAAGCAGGCCTTCTAGAACCAGACCACCAGTATTTTCTTCCCAAATAACTTCAGGGCCAACTTGGAAGAAAGCCATAACGGCTGCAGCACCACCAATTAAACGAACCAGCAACCACAGTGGAGATGGGTTGAAAAGGCCGTTTAAAAATGAATTTGATGTAATGAATGTAGGCTTAAAAATGGTGCTTAAAACTGAAGCTACAGACATGAAAGCAACGATCGCAGTGATGATAGGGACTAGATATTCACCGAAAACCGCTTGAATTGATTTGGCTAAGATAGCTACAGGGATGGTTAGATCACCTTGATAGCTGATTGGCGCCATGAAAAGGAATAAACCAATCAATGATGGGATTAAGAAAACCCAGAAACTGCCTTTAGATTTCTCTGTTTGAGCAGTATTCTTGTTGTTAGACATGTTATTGTTCTCGAATTTCTACACGTAAAAAAGCCACATCCTTGGCATTTTTATTCACTAAACGTCCGTATTTTCTCATTGGGTGCAAGATTACCCAGTATTAATATCGCTTGCAATACTATTCATCAAATATCGCTAAATATTCATACTGGTTATTCTGCAACGTATTAAGAGTTTAGAATAAAGTGTTGCGGATGTTACGTAGTTTGAGGTTATATTGCCAGATATTTATAAATTGACTGGGGTTTCAGTTCGATAGGTCAAGTATAACCAGTAGCTAAACGCAATAATGAAAGCAAAAGAGGCAGGGAAAGCCAATGCCAAGATTTCGAAGCGTTGGAACAGACAAGCGCCAATTAAGCCGCCAAACAGGAAGCCAACCACAATGAAAATTAGCAGTTTGGCTTTACGGCAGTCAAAAGGCATCCCCTTTAAGCGAGCGCCAATCATGATCCCAAGATCGGTAATGATCCCGCTCATGTGTGTTGTTCGAATGATTGCCCCGCTGTAAGTGGTGATCATCGCGTTCTGCAAACCACACGCGGCTGAAGCGAAATACTGACCTGAAGTATAGCCTTGCAACAGTGTCCACAGCGCCAAAAACAGCAATCCACCCTCAATACATAGTGCAACACCGTAACGGCGTCCTAACTTCAATGCTTGGTTTTCAATAAAGAACCCGCTGAACGCCGCACCTAACATGAAGCTCATGATCACCAATAGGAGGTGAACAGAAGCCGAGGTCGGTGTAAGCAGGCTACTGCCTAGCAAAGACATGGTGCCGGAGATATGGGAGATAGCTTGATGTTGGAAGCCAAGTAAGCCGATAGCATTAACACTGCCAGCAAGACCAGCTAACAAAAGGGCGCCGTATTCAACCCAGCGAGGTAACTTAGAAATCATGTGGTTCACCCTGGGTTAAATAGAGGAGCAAGATTATAACGCTAGACAAAAGATACGCTAGCGCTGTGAAGCGGTGATATTTGATCTTAGGCAACAGTATTGCAGTTTGTTTTAATACTGTTGCTATATAAAGATAACGGTCAATAACGAGATAAAGATAACGCTCAATGACGAACTAGTTGTAATGGCTCATTTGGTGGTCGAACTTAACCCAACCGTGTTTGCGTTCTTCATAAACCGAAAAGCTCGGCAGTGGGAAGTCTTGCTCTTTAAATAATCCGAGCGGGACGATATAAAAATCAGCGGCGGCAACCGACTGCAAAAGCATGGTGGTGCCACACTTGGGACAAAACTGATAGGTGACTTCATTACCCGTATCGCTGATGCGTGAAAAAGAGGTCACTTCACCGCTGAGTGTAACTTGTTCTATTGGGAACCGAGCCTGAATGCCGAACACACTTCCGGTGCGTTTCTGACACTCATAGCAATGGCAGACAGATGTACGTTGAGGTTCACCTCGGCATACTAGGTTGACTGCTCCACAGCGGCATTCGCAACTTCTGATATTTCTATCTTTAATATGATTGATATCCATCCATGCTCCACTTCTGGTTAACCCTGTATTGATAATTATACTAAAGCCCTTTATGGTCTGCACAACTGGATGAAAACAAAAGAATATAATTGCCCATGAAAAAGAAAATCTTACCTATCCCTCTGATTCTACTGATTCCAATTGTCATGCTGGTTGTGGTGATAGTAGCGGGTATTTATCGCTTTAGCTTAAGTGATGAAGAGATCTTGGCGAAGTTTCCTTCTTCTCAAGTGAGTTATGACCCAGTCGTAGAAACCGTTTTTGATTTGAAGACGACCAATCCATGGACAATTAAAGTTCCTGAGACTAACGCCTACGCTTTTATCAATGAAGTTGATGAGCCTAGAGCCATCGCGTTTGGACGCTATGACTCAGGTGTTGAGCGCGGTGTGGTAACGGTAGACACAAATAATCTTTCAGCCGCCACGCTGGGCAAGGCGAGTTTCTTTGTCGCGCCGATGTGGATATCTAACCAAGGCAGCGGTGTTTTCTATTATCTAGGCCTGTTTAAGCATGACCAGCAACGAAGCCGTGTGGTGTTAGTCGACCAACTTTTACTGGGTGATCGTATACAAATTCAGACATTGGAGGTAGCTCAGCAGCCAGGTTCGCAATCACAGAATAAACTTACTGGGGAAGGTTTTATCGGCTTTACTCAGCATTCTGCGGAACAATCATTTGCAGAACCCCCTTCTGAAAAGGTGTTAATGAGTTTTTCTTTTGATACGCAATCAATTGGTAAGCAATAACGTTTTCGTGAATGTAAGGATCTGTTGTTTATGTGAGCCAAATTACATATTATCTTAGTTAGATGAATGAAATTTAGACACAGTTAGCTTTGTGTCCGCTTATTATTACAAATGGAGCTTGCGAATGATTAATAAACGTTTTTTTAAGACGAAAGATGAAGTTGAAGTGACCTTCGAGCTAGAAGCTCAGGAAGCGAACTCTGTATCCATCGTTGCTGACTTTCTTGATTGGAAAGCCACCCCAATGAAAAAACTGGCCAAAGGGAAGGTTTACAAGTTTAAAACTCGTCTACCTAAAGATGGCGAGTTTCAATTCCGCTACCTAGTTGATGACCAACAATGGGTGAACGATGCGAATGCCGATCGTTACATCCCAAATGAATTTGGTGAAGACAACTGCCTAGTGTCGACGGTAAACGCATAATCTTTTCTTAAAACCAGCGACTAATTCGCTTCGTTTATTAATTATTCGAAACGGAATAACGTCAACCAATAGAAAGCAGAAACTAGCCGTTTCTGCTTTTTTATTTTTAAATTTAGCGGTTAATTTTATTTCTTATCTAGTGGCTCTTCATCTACGGCAACTCAATGACTTAGGCTAAGTTGGGAAGATTCACATCATATTATGACAATGCATTGATGATTTATGCGTTTGAAAAGCATATCCTATGCCTTTATATCGTAGAAAGACCTGTTTACCGTGTATTCAAAAATATTTCCCTCTCCGTTTGCTGAGCTTTCACCTGTAAAAAAAGTAGCTATTTTGGGACTGCCACTTATTGCTGCGATTGGTGTTGCTTTGCAATCGTCACAATCGGATCTGACGAAAACGATCGATCTTGATTTGCCCGACTCAACCGTTATTGAGTCAATTCTGTCACCATCTTCTGTTACCGTTATTGAGCCGCCGACATTTGAGTATCAAATTCAATCTGGCGATAACTTGAGTAGCATCTTCACTCAGCTTGGATTTTCTTACAAATCGATGATGAGCGTGATGGAAACTGATTTGAACTTCCTTGCTTTAGATACGCTTCGTCCGGGTAATACATTACGCTTTTGGCGTGATGAAGCGACCGGCGACCTTTCTAAAATGGAACTTCAATTTAGCGTCGCGGACAAAGTGGTTTACCGATTACTTGATGACGGCAGCTACGAATTCGAAGACATCTCTATTCCTGGTGAATGGAAGCAAAAACCTTTAGTGGGTGATATTCAAGGCAGCTTCTCTATGTCGGCGAACAAGGTTGGCCTGAGCAGTCTTGAGATTGACCATATTGTGACTCTTCTTAAAGATAAGCTGAACTTTAGCCGAGACCTACGTGCTGGCGATCAGTTTGAAGTGCTTCAAAAAGCGCAATATGTTGATGGTGTTGCAACCGGAAAACGTGAAATTGAAGCAATTAAGATCATGAATCGTAACCGCGTTGTGTCAGCATACTTACACACTGACGGACAATATTACGATGCTAATGGCGATAGCTTACAACGTGCTTTCCAACGTTACCCAGTGAGCAGTGGATGGCGTCAGAGTTCTCAATTTAACCCTAAACGTCTACACCCTGTGACTGGCCGAATCTCACCGCACAACGGTACGGATTTCGCGACACCAATTGGCACACCTGTTCAAGCAACGGGTGATGGTAAAGTTATTATGACGCGTAAGCACCCATATGCAGGTAACTACGTGGTCATTCAGCACGGTAGCACTTATAAAACGCGCTACTTGCACTTAAGCAAGATCCTTGTTCGTAAAGGACAAACGGTATCTCGTGGTCAACGTATTGGCCTATCGGGTAAAACGGGTCGAGTGACAGGTGCTCACTTGCACTATGAACTGATCGAACGTGGTCGCCCTGTTGATGCGATGAAAGCGAATATCCCAATGGCTGATTCTGTGCCTAAAAAGGAAAAAGCGACATTCACAGCCGCGAGAGATGAAGCCGACAAGCTATTGAAGGCAGCGTTAGAAACGCGCAATCTAGCAATGGTTAATAATGCTAGTAAGTAGCTAGCCATTAAACTGTTTTAAAGCCGCAAGAGCATCACAAAGCACAGTCAGTGTTAAGTGATGCTCTTGCGGCTTTTTAGTTCTCAATAGAAGGTTCGGTAAGGGTTCAAACTAAAGGCTCTGAGTGCGCGACATAGCTAACGATAGCTTCAGGTCGCATTGGAGGTGAGTAGAGGTAACCTTGGATCTTGTCACATCCCATCGCGTGCAGCTTTTCTAATTGCTCACGCTTCTCAACACCTTCCGCAACCAAAGATACATCGAGTCTATGGGCCAGTTGAACAATCAGCCATACTACGCTCTCTGAGGTCGAACTAGTTAACAAGTCTCGAATAAAGGTCGCATCAATTTTAATGCAATCGATAGGGTAGCTGTGGATGTAGTTCAAACTGGAGTAGCCTGTACCAAAGTCGTCGAGTGCAATCGTGAAGCCTTGTCCTCTCAGAAAGTTAAGCGCGGATTTTGTCTCTTGTGTTGGCGATAACAGAACGGTTTCGGTTAACTCGATAACAAACTCATTCGCCTTAAAATGGTGCTGTTCAATGGTTCGAGTCAGGTAGGATATATAACGTTTCGAATCAGTAAGCTCGTGCGCAGAGCAGTTGATTCCAAGTTTAACCTTGTAGCCCAAGCCTTGCTCTAGTGTGGTTTTAGCGCGGCACACCAATTCAATAATGCGTTCACCTAATTCGACAATCAGCCCTGACTCTTCTGCCACTTGAATAAACTCTACGGGTGAGATGTCTCCATGTCTGGCGGTTTTCCAGCGAGTCAGTACCTCGAAATATTCCCATTGCGTTTCACCTTGACCCACAATCGGCTGTACCACTACGTACATTCCATTGCTGTCGGGGATATAGCTTTGTGAAATTGGGTTTTCCAGCTCACTTCGTAGCGCTGCGACTAGCTCGGTTTTTCTTTGGTAACGAACTCTTAAGTGAGTGTCATAACATTGAATATGAGTATCTTGGCTGTGTTTACACTCTTTAAGCGCCAAGCTGGTATTGAAGATGATTTGCTCAACGTCTTTGTTGTCTCCATCCGAACTGGCAATACCGATGCTGACGTCGAAATCTATCTTGATATCAACGCTACTGTAGCCCTGCTTAATTTTGGCCAGTATTTGTTCGCACACGGCTATCGGATCAGAATGGTAGGTGATGAAGGCGAACTCGTTGCCAGCAGTCCGGAAAGTCAGGTTGCTTTCAGGTAAAGTTCGGCGCAATATTTCTGCGACAAACTGCAGCACCTTGTCGCCAATATAATTACCGTGCATATCATTAATGGCTTTGAAGCTATTGATATCGAGTAAAGCCAATGTAAACGGAGTGACGCTCTGTTGAGTAATCGACTCTAAGGTATCTGATAAACAGCTTCGGTTGAGTAACCCGGTTAGGCTGTCGTGTGACACCTCATAACTAAGCTGATTTACAAGTTGTTCGGAACGATCGTTAAACCACATTTCACGCAAGGTATGGATGATGATGTCGGCGAACAATTGATGGTGCTTTACCACGTCTTGTTGCTGATCAGGGCTAAGAGGCGAGGTGAACGTTGAAAACAGCACGCCCATCACTTCGCCACTTTGAGTTTGAGTCGGGATCGCGATGGAGTTTTGTGAGGTGATTTCCTGCCTAAATGCCGATGTTGGCAATGACTGGACGATGTACTGAGAAAATGAGCAATCTGGGTGTCTTTGATTGACGGCTTGTTGGTAGATGTGACCATGGCGCGCATTGATTTTGTCATGTAATACATGATCAGAATGGGCGATCACCAAAGGAACGGTTTGGTCAGGGAAGTACTTCTTCTCAATGATGCTAGTGTATTGAGTATCAAAGGTCTGATGTAAAGTAAGCACAGCTGACTCTAAAAGGTCGATACCTTCCAATTTCAGCAAACGGCCAATGCGCTCTGTGTCTATCATGCTATTGTGCGTATGTTGAGTCATAGCCACCACCCCTAGTTAACCAGATTCACTGTGTAAGCGGTATACGTATTATCTTGTATATGTGCGAATTTGTATAATCTATATGCGTCAAGTTTATTATTGGCCGTGTTGTATAACTTTTCAAATTAAAATGTTACTTATTTCACAGAGCTTGCGTGCTACGCTCTTTGTCTAGCCTGTCTTTCAGATGGTCCAAAAAGAGCTTGGTTCGCGTGTGCGAGTAATCAAGCTTAGGGTAGTACGCGTAAACCATCACTTCGTCGGCGGTAATATTTGGCAATACTGGAACTAATGTCCCTTGCTTTAGATCCTCTTTGATCATCGCTTTGATGGTTAACAGTACGCCCATTCCTCGCTTCGCAGCATGAAACAAAGCCTCTGGATTGGTGGTCGCAAAGTTACCGTTTAACGTTATTCGCTGCCCTTTGATGAGTGCTACTTCACGGGTCGGACGCTCTCCCCAAATTAACGAATTGTGTTGCTCCAAATCTTGCTCGCAAGTGGGGTAGCCGTGTTTGGCAAGATAGCTTGGTGCTGCATAGAAGCTGGCTCTGTGTTCAAACAGCGGTGTTTTCTTGAAGCTTAATGAGTTGAGTTGTTCTAGTTCACGACTGATTACCAAGTCCAAGCCAAGCTCGGGTAATTGACCGGGCGTAGTGGTGATGAGTTGTACCTTAATATCAGGGTACTTTTCTAAGAAGTCGTCCATGTATTGCACCAGAAACTTAGAGCCAACCGCAATCGTAGCGCCAATCTTTAATAGGCCTGCTGGGGTTTGGTTAACCGAGCGAGTCTCATCAATAATGGACTGCCAATTGTCGAGCTGATCCTTGGCTCGCAGGTAAAAGAGCGCACCTGCTTCGGTTTGGCTAATTGATCGCGTGGTGCGCTTTAACAGTTGGGTGCCGATGCGCTCTTCTAGCCAGTTTACTCTTTTGCTGATCGCCGAGCTGGTGGTGTTAAGTTTTCGAGCAGCACCATTGAAGCTACCTTCTTCCACTACTCTGACATAGCTTTTTACGGTAAGAATCCAATCCATATTATTTCCTGTTGGGACTTAATAAAATTCCAATTTAGCTAATTATCAATTATTGGTTTTGAATGTAAACTCATCTAATGAACAAATATCAAACGAATAGGGAATTTTTTGAGCCAATCGACCTTTAAAAAAACACCGTTACTCTTAGCAATGATGATTATTGCTACGGGGCAGGTGGGTGTGAGCATCTACTTGCCAGCATTACCGTTAATTGCTTCTGATTTAAGTGCTACTCAAGTAGATGTACAGCTTCTCGTCACGCTGTTTCTGGTGGGTTTTGGCTTGTCTCAGCTATTTTACGGACCGATGTCCGATGCGGTGGGAAGAAGACCTATCTTCTTGTTAGGTCAGGGTGTTTATTTGATTGGTACAGTCGTTTGTGTTGTGTTTTCTGACAATATGACGGCGCTAGAAGTTGGTCGCTTGCTGCAAGGTTTAGGGGCGGGCAGTGCCTCGGTTCTTGGGCGAAGTGTGCTTCGTGACAGCTATGATGGTTCACAGCTTACCAAAGCGTTGTCTTATATCTCGATCACCGCGTCGATTATGCCGATCATCGCGCCTGTATTTGGTGGCTGGATTTCATTCCACCTTGGTTGGCAGGCGGTGTTCCTTTTCGTTCTATTGTATTTACTGGCGATATTCACACTGGGTTACTTCGTGTTGCATGAAACTCTGCCATATGGGAAGAGCCGTTTTGAAGTCAGCCAAGTGGTAAAGAACTACGGACGCTTGTTAACGAATCGCCAAGTGATAAGCAGCGCCAGTTATAACTGGATGAGTTATATGGCGAGTTTGGTATCGTTATCTTTGTTCCCATTCTTAATGCAAGAGCAATTGGGGCTGACCGCCGCTGAGTATGGTTCATTGATGATTGTCCCTTCGGCAGGCTTACTGATCGGTAGCGTTGCTTTGAACTTGCTCAATCGTAGGTTTAGCACTCCGCAATTGATGAGCCTTGCGATTTTGATTATTTTGGCTTCGGGAACTTGGCTTCTTACTCATGAGTTATCCATCTTTAACTTGGTTTGGGCGTTTACTTGGTTGGCGATAGCACAAGGCATTTCGTTCCCATTATCAATCAGCATGTTATTAGAACCTCATAAGAAGCAAGCGGGCGCAGTATCGGCATTGTCGGGCTCTATTCAGATGTGTTTAGCGGGTTTATTGGGTGGGTATCTAGTAGAGAGTTGGGTCACGACTCATCTACAGTTAGGCGTGTTCTACCTCATTATTGGCGCAGCCATGGGCGGAGTGCTTTGGTCTTCAACCAAAATGAACAACAAAGGCGATACTGTTGAAGTGGAATATAGCTAAACACTAAATTCACTATCGTTTAACGCACCATCGTTAATACGTTGTATTTGTGCTGATGGTTTTCTACAATGCTTCGGTCCATTGAATAGGTAAAAACAAAATGCAGCAAAATGAATTTGAAGTACTGGTAAAAGCTATCTGCGCACTAGATGGCCTGCCTCAAGCGCTTGAGCTATTGAAATCCAATGAGGATACAGAAGTCGCTGAGGCTGCTGCATCACTGACTGGTCAATTTGCACTTGCTGAAGTGGAAGGCGAAAAGCGTATTTACCACGTGACGCTTCAAGAAAATGAACAAGGCGAAGAGCAAGAGTACATCGAACATGTCATGAATGAAGGCGATGACTTAATCAAATTTGCAGCTTGGTTCTTTGAAACGATGTTTGAATTGAAGCAAAAAGACACATACCAAATTGCCGGTAAAACTTACAGACAGCCAAAGCGCAGCTAGGTTTCTCAGTAAAGCATTTTAGAAAGCAGCTCTATTGAGCTGCTTTTTTTATCAGTGTCTAAATCAATGTCTTGGGTTGTTATTAGGAATGGAGCATTAAGCTCAAACCAGAATTTAGGTTAACTCATTGATATACAAAAACAATGCTGATTAGCACAGAGACAAAATTAGGCTAATTGCAAATGAATGCTTAATATTGCATTAAAGTGTGATTTAGATCTTGTTTTTGGGCGTTTTAAGTGTAAAATCCGCGCTAAAGAAAGTTGATTATGTGCGGAGATAAGCATGAATTACGAACTAGGCCACGCATACCTTGGTCAAATGGCAGCAAAAAACATGATGCACGAAGCATTGTACGGCACTTCAAAGCCAAAGAAACCATCGTTCTTTAAGCGAATGATGAAGAAAATGGCTAAATAAGCATTTTCAAAAACGGAATTTTAAAAGGCCTTAAACTCGATGAAGTTTAAGGCCTTTTTCGTTTTAGCGATTGGTGAAAGTTATCGCTTTGTTTTGTTGTGGATGGACACAAAAAATACCAATTAAGCTTCTGACTAATGGCTTTTAATGAACTCAGCCAGCAGATTGATTGGATAAGTCGACCACATTATTAGGGATGCTATCTAAGCCATTCTCTTTCATCCACGCTTCTAAGTTATCGGCACCACCGATGTACTTACCATCAAGCCAGATCTGCGGGACGGTGACCGGTGTTTTCTCACCAATGTGTGCTTTTACCTCTGGAATCATACGGTACAAAGCGGCGCTGTCTTTTACGACATCGTGGTATTGGTATTCAACACCCGCTTCATCCAGCATTTTCTTCGCTTTAACACAGAATGGGCAGGTCGCCTTACCATAAACGATGTTGCCTTTTAGGCTGTCTCGTTTGGTCCACTCTTTGATCACCGATTGGATTAACACACCGCGATTCAGCGCTTCACCTTGGCTGACCACTTTGCCTTCAACAACAAGGATTGGAGCATGCCAAGAGCCTAGTTTTAGCGGCTCCCACCAGTGAGACAACCAATCTTTTACTTCCAGTTCGACATCGACATCGGCCAACTCATTCTCAAAAGTATCCTTCAGAATGTCTTTGGTAAGGGTACATTCTCCACATGGGATGTTAACTTTAAATGGACCCCAGCTGCCTGCCCAACGGTATAGTGTAATCTTGACTGGTTTCTTCATGGTTACGGCCTCGTTTGAATTCTCTTATCCATATAGAACGGACTGTCGAACTATTTATTTCACCAACCTTAAACTTTCTTCACTTTTGAAGGTTTTTTAGTTTCCCAGTGCGTTATAAATGCAACTGACGCAATAATAATAGCAGCCCCTAGCCATAAACGACCCGGTGGAACCCAACTAAATACAATCCAACCTGCTAAAACGTTTAGCGGTAATTTGGCGTGGTCAAAAGGTTGCACAAACGAAGCATCAGCGACCGAGTAGGCTTTTACTATCGCCCATTGAGCGAGTGCCGTCATAACACCGATAACAATCAAGATAGCCCAAATTGTACCGCCGCTTGGCGTCTGCCAATCTGGCGCGGCAAGCAGGATGTTAAATGGTGTGATTAATAGCAGCAGGTACACCACCATGGTTGAAGGGCTGTCTTGCGAAGAGAGCTTTTTCACCATCAGTGAGTAGCATGCCCAGAAGAATGCGGCACCGACTGGTAATAGCGTTGCCCAGTTAAAGTCTTCAGCCCATGGCTCTAGAATCACCATCGCACCTACGAAACCGGCTAAGGTCGCGCTCCAGCGAGCAGCTCCAACTTTCTCCTTGAGGAAAAGCCCTGAACCTATGGTTGCAAACAGTGGCGACGTCATGAGAAGGGCAATGCCTTGCCAAATTGGTACTGGGTAAGCCAGTGCCCATATCCAAAGTTGAATACCAATAACAGACAAGAAGACACGAAATACGTGCAATTTGAGGTTGTCGGTTTTTAGCGCGCGACGAATGCCCAGCGTTTTCAGATAAGGAAGAATAGCGAACAACGCGATAGCGTATTGAATGACGGCGACGGTGGTAGAAGTAAGTCCGAAATGAATGCTAGCAATTTGAGTTAGGCTGTTAATAACGGCAAAGGCTAGGCCTGCGGTTAGCATCCAGCTAGCGCCTTGGATCGGATGGTGTTGTGACATGATGCTTCTAATTATTTGATGTGGTTCACCTATGATACGGATTTAGCACCACTTAACCAGAAAAAGCATTGATGAAGTCAGTCAGAATATTTGAATATGAAAAAAGGTTGAGCCATTGCCCAACCTTTTTAGTCTGTATCTAAAGTCGATTTAGATTAGAAGTCGTAGCGTACACCTAGGCGAAGAGAGTCTTCACTTTGTGTTTCTAAACCTGCAACTTTTACGTCGTCTAGATTGTTTAATTGGTAAGCAACGTATGTACGGATAGATTTGTTGAACTTGTAAGTACCAGTCAGCTCAAAGAAGTCAGCTGTGTCTACAGTTAAGTTCTGTGTCGCGTCTTTTTCTTGTTTTTGGTACAAAGCAGCCAATTCAAACTGATCTGTTAGTTTGTACTTAGCCGCAACTTCTACACCAGAGAACTCAGTTTTTGCTTTGTCGTCTAGGTCACCCATTGTGTAGGTTGCACCTAGATATAGAGCATCCATTTTGTAATTAATACCAGCGATTACAGCCGTTGCTGAACCATTACCAGTACCGTTGTCGTTACCTGAGTAACCAAGACCAAAACCTAAGCCCATCGGTAGTGTGTAAATGCCAGAGATACCGTAACCGTCAGTATCTTTGTCTTCACCAGCAATCAAACTTGCTTTAAGAGAAAGTGCGTCTGCGTCGTAAGCGTATACAAACGTGTTATTGATTTGCTCGTCACCTGCATTGATGAATGCTTTTTGGTCACCAGAGTAGATAGTAACATCCGACATTTCTGAGATTTGAGCTGCAGCTGTATCTTGACGACCTACTGATACTGCGCCGAAGTTACCTTCAAAACCTGCATACATGTAACGTTGCTTAAAGTTGTCAGTTTCATCATTGTCAGCTGAAGAATTTACGCCTTGTTCTGCTTCGTAGAAACCAAAACCAGATAGGTCGCTAGTGATTTCTGTAGTACCGCCAACATTTAAACGTACACGGCTTTTATTTTTCATTGTTCCGTCGATTTCTTTACCGCCTGAACCAATGAAATCACCACGGAATTCCGCACGACCGCCAATTTTAAGTTCTGTACCGTCAGAGCTGTAAACTGTTGCTGCTAGAGATGAACCTGAAACTAGTGCCGCTACCACTGCAGAAGCTAGAACTGCCTTTTTCATAATCACTTACCTTGTATTTTAAAATCCGTGAGCAATGTGCTCTCCGTTTCGATATGAAGCTAATTTAGAGCAGATAAATTAAGCTTTCATTTCCATAAAATTACATTTTCGTGAATGGGGAACTTTTTTAAGTGTTGATTTTATTGCATTTTTATTTCATGCGACTGAGTGTTCTATGAATAGTTATACAAGTTGCGTGTATTTCAAAGGTCACATTGGCAAGTTTTACCTTGCAATCACGTATGTCGATGGTGGTGAATTTTGGCTGCGCTGAGAGCTTGTTAATCTGATTAACTGCTTGTACTGGTAAGGATATCCTCTATGATGCAAAAACTTAGAAGAGAATAGATTCTGCTCAACAATATGGAGACGTTGGATGAAAACAGAGTACTTAGGCGATGTTTTACAAGGTAGGCAGGTTATTGGCTCCTTGAATGTTGAAGACCTACCCGTTGGAGAGCACCAGTTTTGGTTTCAAGTCACCAGTGATGGGCTAGGGCAACCTAAGAACATGCCGGTTTCTGTTTTCAAAGGCACTCAAGAAGGTCCTAAGTTGATGATCACCGCCGGTATTCACGGTGATGAGCTAAACGGAGTGTTGGCTGCACAGCAAATTATCAGGGACTTAGTCGGTAAAACGCTCAAAGGTACGGTAACGATTGTGCCTACTGTGAATTTGTCTGGCTTGCTGAACCATAGCCGTGATTTCATCTCTTCGGATCCGGGCTCTTGTCCTGCCAATCTTAATCGACTCTTTCCGGGTGACGCGAATGGCTTGGCTGCGGAGCGCTTTGTTGCGTCTTTGTGGGAGCGTTTGCTTAAGCATAATGCCACCTTCGCCGTTGACCTCCACACTCAAACTCGTGGCGCAGTTTATCCACTTTATGTGTTTGCTGATTACCGCATAGAACAATGTTTGGAGATGGCGAGGCTGATGCAGCCCGATTGTGTTCTGAATGACCCTGGTGACCCAGGTATTTTGGAAACGGTTTGGAATCGAAGTGGAATTCCGAGCATCACGGTGGAAGTTGGGATGGGGAAATTTACTCAGCCTGACATGATTCAACGAGCGGTAGACGGTGTTTTTAACATGCTGTCTTATTATGAAATGTTCGAGGTTGAAATAAATCATCCCGAGAAAATGCAGCTGCCGAGTATGGATTGGATAGAGGGTAATGATGTGGTTTCTATCCGCGCTGATATTGGTGGTTTTGTATTGCCGCAGGTTGAGCTTCTGCAGAGCGTAGAACAAGATGATCTGTTGGCTATTCAATATGACGCTTTTGGTAATGAGTGTCGCCGTTATCACGCGCCGTCTGCCGGACGTGTCCTTAGCTATAACGTGGATGCGTTAAGGGAGCCGGGTGCGCTTGTTTGTCGCTTGCTAAGTTAAGGCTCAGCCGGTTGGACGTTTCCGTGTTAATGCACTGTATTGCTATCTAAAACACGTAAAAAAAAGACCGAGCTACGCTCGGTCAAAGGACAGTTGTCTAGAGTAAGCACGTCTTGGACTCATCGAGAGAACTGCTTTTAGAGTAGCGAGGCTAGATTAAGAATCCATTGCAAGATAGTGACACTTCGACTGTTTTTCTGTTTCAAAAATAATATTGAAAACATTATCTTAAGCTCATAAAAAAGCCGACTGCGAGTTACGCGAGTCGGCTTTTTATTCACTTCTCTTTCGAATTTTATCTCTAACTACACTCGATTAAAAAGCGTCATCCACGATCTCTTTTAATCGGTCGTAAGGCACGTATCCCGGTAAGACCTGCCCGTTCATCATTAATGTTGGTGTGCCAGTTAAACCTAATGCGCTAAAGGTTTGGTGGTTGGTCATTAGCGTGTTGCTTTGTTCTGTGGTGGTGTCTAGTTGTGCTTCTGTTCCCGTCTTCTTGGCTACAGCTTGCAGTGACGATTTTGTGTGGCTACCGCTTTTCGCCATTAATAGTCGGTCTACTTCTGGGAATGCTTCTGGATTATCTTTCCATACTTTCATCGCGTATAGCGCTGCGTTGGTGTTTAGACCCGAAACTTGTTGCTGCTTAAATGATAGGTAGACATTGATGACCTTAATGTCGCTATTTTCAGAGGTGAGTTGAGTTAACCCTTTTTCTAAGCGCTTACAGAAAGGACAGTTGTAGTCGGTAAAATTAACGATGACCGATTTGCCATCTGGATTGCCAAGGATCGGGTGAGCGTCATTGTTGTATAACCAATCATGGCTTTCCGCTTGGGCTTTCTTCGCTTGCTCTTGACCTGCTACGTACTGCTCTAAACTGGTATGCAATCCAGAGATCGTCGATGGGTTTTCCTTCAGGAATTGATTAATTTCTTCAAGTTGTTGAGTTTGTTCTTTGTTTAATTCTGCGAAGGCATTAGTACTAATTAGTGAGCCTAAAATCAGTGCGCTTATCAGATGCTTTTTCATATTGTCTTTTCTCTAATTCGTGATAATCGTGAGCGCTTATTAGGTTGTGCTCACATTAATCTTGTTTGTTAAACTGGCTGAGTCGGTTTATTCACTTAGCTTTGCTCTGTTTTTCTTTGTGAGCGAGTTAGGCAAAGTAGGTTCTTAACCACAGCCCTATAGGAGAAGTAACGCCTGTTGCGATACTGCTTATCTTTCCGTCTTTGATGATGACGATGCTTGGAGTGACATTAACGCCCCAACTTCTGCTGATTGCTCCAGAAAGATCATTGATAACAGGGAAGTCATACTCTTTTGCATCCAAGTAGCGCTGGACACGTTCGTCTGGACCAGACGATAGAGCGACCGAAACCACCTGATGGGAATCGCTGAAGCTATTGACGGTTGGGCTTACAAATTTGCAGGCACCACACCAAGTCGCCCAAAAATAGACAATGACTGGCTTACCATTTTTACTTAGCTCGATAACATCAATATCTTCGCCTTGGAGCGATTGACCCACAATTGGAATCGCATCGCCTTGAGGCATACTTCTGCTGTGATAAAAGTCCATGGCAAATGAAACCACGCCAACGATCAATATCATTGAAACCAGTTCCTTTCCCCACTTCTTAAGACGACTTGGCTTTTTGACCTCACCCTTTACAGCGTTGTCTTCAGTCGTGCTAGATTTATCTTCATTGTTGGGAGTCTTCATCAGTTATCTCGCAGCGTCGATGGCTTGAACAACAGTGTCACTGTTGAGAATGACAGGCAGTGGAATACCGCTTTTATAGCTCGGGCCGTAGACGATATTAAATGGCACACCAAATCGCCCATTACTTTGTAAGTATTGAGTGACACTTTCACTTGGTGTTGTCCAATCACCTTTCATCAAAACAATGTCTTCTTGCTGTAGGTGACTGTAGACAGGGTCTTGAAGGATGACGCCGATCTTGTTGGCTTTACAAGTGATACACCAATCAGCAGTCACATCAACAAACACCGTTTTGCCTTCATCAACGAGCTGAGGGATTTGCTTCGCATCCAGCTTTTGCCAAGCGAGATCGTCAACAATCGGAGTCGCCCAGTTATCAGCGGTGACACTACCGACGATCAATGCAGCACCAAACACCAAGGTTGTGGTTGCGACGATAGGAATAAGCACCTTGCGACCCAACTTACGGCCAATCCAAATCAATACTGAAATCACGATAAATAGCGACAGCAGGATAGTTGGGAATTTACCAATGAATGGGCTAAGGAGGCTTGTTAGCCATAGGCTGGTAATGAACATCATTAAGCCAAATACCAGCTTAACTTTGAACATCCACGCCCCAGGCTTTGGAAGCAATTTGGTTAGGCTTGGGAATAGCGCAAAGATCAACCAAGGCGCACTCATACCGATACCAAGCGTGATGAAGATAGCCCATAACTCTTGGTAGCTTGCTCCAAGTGCATACGCGACAGCGGTTCCTAGGAATGGCGCGCTACACGGCGTTGCTAACAGCGTTGCAAACATGCCTTGAACAAAGTGGCCTGAATGTGAGTCATCGCCTTTGGTTGCCATCCAGGTGTTTAAACCTGATGGTAGTCTGAATTCGAATAACCCAAGCAGGTTAATCGAAAACAGCAAAGTGATGATCAGCATGAACCCGATGAACCAAACATTTTGGAACTGGATTCCCCAGCCAATTGCATTACCACCCATTTTTAGAGCTGTCATACCTAGGGCTAACAGCGCAAATGATGTAATGACACCTGAAGCAGAAGCTAAGAATGAGAGTCGAATATGACGATTAGATGCACCTTGGTTTTGAATGATGCTGTTTAATTTCATTCCTAAGACTGGCAACACACATGGCATGATGTTGAGGATCAAACCACCAATTAAAGCGAAGCCTATCATCGCCAAAAAGCCGTTGTTGCTTGTTTGGTAAGCGATCGGTTCTGAGCCAACTTTGGCCGTCATCTCTTCGGCGAAATTAGTGTCTGAAACGGTGACACTCACGTTACGGTCCGTTAAGTCGACTTCACCTATCCAGTTGCTCACATCAAATACGGCCGTCATTGTATTGTCTGTGATGTGGACGCTTGGTTGAGAGAAGAAGTCATCAATCACTTCTTGCCCGTCAATCAACACCATCGGCTTACCCCAGCCATTTTTACTTGTCAGCTGAGTAACCAGTTGCTGCTTGCTCTTGTCCCAAAATAGACCATTGACTGAAGTGCGATTAGCTTCTCGTGGAGATTGGCTCATGCCTTGGTTGAACAAGAACATCGCTTCTTCATCGAGCGCTAAAGTTTGTGGGTCAATCGGCAGTTCGATATCGTAATCGGTTAACACACAGATATTGGTACACGACGGAAAGGTAAACGATGCCCTGAATATCGCAGGCTTCGTGTTGTCTTTCAGGGATAAAGTGACAGGAAAGCTGACATGTTTTTTGTAGCCTAACGTCATGACGTCAAGCTGCTCGTAGTATTTAGGTATCGGCCAGTGCCACTCTACTGACTCAATGTTTGTTGAACCAGACCAGTCCCAGCTTGGCGGAATGCCACCTTCGCCTGGGCTGCGCCAATAGGTTTTCCAGTCGCCGTCGAGCACGACATCGAGCACGGTTTGGATCTTAGAGCCGTCATCCGACTGTTCACCCGTCGACATCATTCGCATTTTAACAGGCGGATGCTCAGGCACACTAAGCCAGCCCGTTGTCTGTGCCAAGGCGGTAAATGACGTCATAACCAAAAGGGCAGTGACTAAGGTTTTCGCGCATGTACGCATAGAGAATGCCAATGAATCGACAAACTTAGTTAGTAGTGTGTTGTACACAAATGTATCTCCAAAAAATAAATAAAAGGGTGTAGTAGCCCGGTTATTTACTCTCTAAATATACAGTGCTTTAGATGCAATCGGTGTTTTGTCGGTCGAGTAGAGCGATGATTGTCTCTAGATAATCTCGAGATGTGAGGAGGTAAGTTAAACGCAACAGCAATAATAAGTACGAATGGGATCAGCCAGCCGGTTTTTGGGGCGGCAAAGGTCAGCATTTTCGAACTTAGGCTGCATGAATTTGAATTGGGGGACGTTAACATTTTTGAGGCTTCTAAGCCGAAAACGCTGGCGTATAGAGCAGCCATTTTTTCTGAAGAAGCGATGTTGGTTTGGGGATTACTGGTTTCTGTATGAGTTTGTGTGCCAACTAGGAGTGATTGGCCATTAGCGGATGCAGATAACGATACTTTCTTGACGGCCAGAGTGCTCGCCAGACAAGTTACGATAACCAGTCCGGTAAGGAAGAGCGCCCAAAGCGAATGCTTTTGTCGGCGGTTCTGTGTGGATAAGAAAAGTAGCGATGTGTTCAGCAAATTAGTCAGTAATCAAATCTGTTAGTCGTTAAAGCAAGCTCATTGAATTGTGGTTAGCTTAGATAAGTTCTCTTCGTGCCACAAGTCATAAAATGGTTAAAGTGAAATTATGTATAAATGCGGGAAACGGCAGATACACGATAAAAGACGCATAAACACCAATTCACGCGAATACTACATTGAGCTGTAGCTAAAGTTCACAACAACTGAAAGTTATCGCTAATTATTCTGTATTGAGTGGTTTATTAACTATCAGGACGGGACAGGCGATACAAAAAAGCCCAACAGATCGTCAGTGAACGTGTTGGGCTTTAATCATTGGTGCTATTGGAAAGGCTTAGTGAGTGCGGCGAGGGCCGTTACGTACCAAGTCTTTACCGTTATCAAACACCTCTTTGGTGATCCAGCGAGCAAGCAGAACTTTATGGCTGCTATTGAATACAGCAACGAAGTGACGACCATCTGAATTATTGGTTGCCATGCCTACACCTTCAACGCCTTCAAGACCTAAACCGCCAGCTTCCACTGAAATTAGGAATTGCTCTAGTTCTTCTAGAGACTCAATAATATCAAGTTCGTTGTTCATTTTTATGCTCTCTTGCTGTGAGCCAACATCGTATTTAGGGCGCTTTAGTGCTGTGCTCGAATGAAGATATTGGCTGTTGTTCTTTGTTGGATGCGTACTCTACAGGTCATAAGAGGGGATTGGAACTCTCAAATATTAGAAGCAGGCTGATAATTTGCGAATTTTTAACATAACATACGTTTAAATGCTTGTTATCCATATTCTTTTTACTACTATTTATAGGGTCAATTTAGACAGTGATAGGAATTAATATGATGAAGGTTTGGCGTTGTCTATTGTTAATGTTGGCGTTTGTCGCATTTGGAAGTTATGCGCAGAGCGTTGAGAAAATCGCAGAAGTACAAGATCAGTTAATGCTCGATCTAGCAACATTAGAAACGGCGCATGATGCTGAAAAACCCTTTCTTGAAGATATCTTAAGGCGTAAGAACCAGGGCCTACGCGAAGAGATTTTTTCACAGCTATCGTCAGATAAAAAAGAGGGGCTGGATGTCACTCTTGCTCAGCAGGTCGAACTGCTACAAAAATTGCTGTCGTTGAATGAAACTAAGATCGTTTCAATGAGTAAAGAAAACCGTTCAGCTGAAGGTGACGCTAAAAAACGCCTTGAATTGCGTATTCAAAAACGAATCGGAATGATGGATGTCTATTATCAGCAGCTTGCTAAGACCTTAAATTGGTCGAAAGAGCGTGGTGTTGATGTTGCTGTTCCTGAAGGTGAACTTAAAACGGCGTTAATTGCTCGTTCTAAATACCTGACAAATGCCATTCTTTACACAGACACACAGCGACAAGATCTAGAAGCGCGTTTGTCTTTTGTGAATGAAGAAGAGAAAGCGACGATTAAAAAGGAGCTTGAACGTTTCAGCGAGCGCACTAGCGTTATGGTCGCGAGCTTAGAAGAAACCATCACACTAATGGAACCGTTTGGCGTCGACGTGACTTCTTACAAGCGAGTGTTGCTGGCAACGACGGGAGATATTAACGCCGATGTATTGGATGTTGATGTTGCGCTTGAGTTGTTGGATGGTTGGCTTCGTTCGTTCAGTTCATGGGCTTTTGAAAATACCCCTTCATTCATTGTCAAACTGGCTCTGTTCTTGGGTATTTTGTATGTGACTCGTTTGCTGTCAAACGTCGCACGCAAAACCGTTCGTAAGAGCGTTTCGCATTCGAAAATGGACTTTAGTGTATTGATGCAGGACTTCTTTGTATCAATCGCATCTAAAGCGGTCGTGTTTATTGGTTTGCTTATCGCGCTGTCGCAAATAGGGATAGAGCTAGCACCACTACTAACAGGTTTCGGTGTTGCCGGTGTGATCATTGGTTTCGCATTGCAAGATACGCTATCTAATTTTGCTTCTGGCTTGATGATCTTGATCTACCGTCCTTATGATGTGGGCGACATGGTTAAAGTGGCGGGCGTGCAAGGCACGGTAAAAGATATGAGCTTAGTGTCGACGACCGTTCAAACTATCGATAACCAACGCTTGGTGATCCCAAACAACAAAATCTGGGGTGACGTGATCAACAACATCACGGCAGAGCGTGTGCGACGTGTTGATATGGTTTTCGGTATTGGTTACTCAGATGATATCGATAAAGCGAAAGCGGTATTGAACGACATCATTGTTGCGCACCCTCTAGTGTTGAAAAAACCAGAGCATATGATCAAGCTTCATACCTTGAATACGTCTTCTGTAGATTTTGTCGTAAGGCCTTGGGTTAAGACTGATGACTACTGGGATGTGTATTGGGATGTGACGGAAACCGTGAAGAAACGCTTCGATGAAGAAGGCATCACGATTCCATTCCCTCAACGAGATGTACATATTTACAATCACGAAGAGAACTAAGCGAAAGAGCTAGTACGAGAAGCAATTTCGAAAAGAGCGATTACGTAAAAGCTAAGTGTGGCTTCGAGCCATCATTCTTAATGTGATATCAAATGGACGCTGAATAAGCGTCCATTTTTTTTGGCTGTCGTTTATATTGAGCCTCATTCTTTATGTCACTCCACCCATCTTAGAATTAAGTTATGATGGGGTAGGCTCAATCTGGACAGTTGAAAGCGAATGGATGATTCACAGCAAAAAACGAATAGTAGAAATACAACGGTAAGAAAAGCGACGCGAATTGAAAGTGTTATGAACTCTGCGATGTGGCATTTAACTCAGAGGGATATGACGGAAAGTGAGTTGGTTGCGAAGCTCAAAGTGAAAACCGACAATCAAGAATGGATCGATGAAACTTTAGGGACTCTGAAAGGCTTTGGGTATCTCAAGTCTGACCAAGTGTTTGCAGAACAATTCGTGGAACAAGCTTTTTCTGGTGAATTTGGTTCTCGATATATTGTCGAAAAACTGAAGAAGAAGGGTCTGACGGACTCTATGATTTCTGATGCGATTCATAAGGTGTCCTTCGAAAAGTCTATTGATGAACAAACCATCCTGATAGAACGAATCAACCACTATTACTCAAGCTTTACTATGAGCCGTGAAAAGCTAGTCGCGACCCTGCAAAAGCGTGGCTTTAGCTATCAACAAGTTAAGGTAGCGATTGACCAGCACCCACAAGCGCATCAACTGAAAAGTAACATTCAAATTAAGGCCGAGAAAGCCGACTTGGAAAAAGAGGTGCTCAAGTACGCTCGTAAAGGCAAGGGACTGACTGCCATTCAGCAAGAACTTAGACAACGACAAATCGACACAAGTGAGCTGTCATCGCTCATCGACCGATTGATTAATGAAGAGCAGCTAGATTTCTATTCTTCGTGTTTAGAACAGTTGCAGAAGAAGTCTTATGACCTAAACGATCATAAAGAACGCTCTAAGGCTTACGCGATGCTAAGTCGAAAGGGGTTCTCTTCTGACGAGATCAAATTTGCATTGAGTGAAGGTAACGAATAACTAAGCCGGAAAAATTTCCTATTGTAGTATGTTGGTTTGTCCTAAGTAACTATTGGACATAAATGCGTTAGATTAATGACTCTAACGCATTTATCTAAGATTAGATAAAGTATCTTTAAACCTTAAACGCTTGTATGGCGATTACCCAAAGCTACTGCGAACAAATGCTCCAATTAAAGCGACCAAGGTTCCTACCAACATACCTGAAATTAGAGTAAAAATACGGTCACTTCTTTTGGTGCGAGCCTCTGACAACAACAAACTTCCTTTGCCCGACAGTGCAAATGGTTGGTCTTTCAAAGAAGAACTGGGAGCCGACCAACTAAGGTTTTCATACTCAGCTTTAGTCGTAGCAGTGCTACAGGCGAAGAACTTCCTAGCCAAAATCTGTTCTTTTTGCATAGTTTTACTGCCGTTTTCATTCACTTGATAAAAATCGTCGACCAGCCCACTAGAAACAAGAGATGCAAACACATAAAAATCCTTATGATCATTATGCGTTTTGGGAATTAACTCGGCTATTTCAGCTAATGTTAACTCACCCGATTTTTCAAGTTTACTTAGAATTTTATATCCCGTACCTTTCACGAACTTTCCTTATTCACCTAACGCCTAAAAAACTTAGTGTGCCATACTTTGTAGCGAAGCGGAAAATAGCACGCGTTTTTTGTCCCTGTTGAACAACTTGTATGTCACTTCTCGAAGTTAATACCGAATGCCTCATTAAAAAGCTGGGAAAATCGCTCTTTACCATATTTTTTTTGTTTAGAGATAAATTCATCGGGTAGTATGTAATTGGTTGTCAGATATGGTGCATATTCAAATTTTATACCTCCAACACTAACTGGATTTCCCCACTGAAGTTTTTTATGAATCTCTTCTAAACGCAAACTAATAGTATTTATTGTATCTTCATGATCATCAATCAACGGAAGTCTCGCTAGATTTTCACTTTTGCTTAACTCTGCAAGGAACCATATATCAAACTTTTGTTCATTCTCAGTTGAGTACACTGAAAAGAAAGCTATACACGCTGCTAACATTGAGAGCACTCGATATTGGCTTGTCGGGTAACGTAAACTTGTATTATTAACAAGCACTTGATCATTTAGAGAAAAAATAGCATTGATTATAGTTTTAGGTTCTATTTCATTATTTAGATTATATTTTTTCAGTAAACCATGGATACTTTTACCAAAAGTCATCAGTGTTAAAGCTATTTGTGCGCCAAAAAAATCAGCACGAGATTCAATAGATACACTATCTAATTTTTCTTTGTCATTATGCATGTGGTGAAAGCTAATAAAATGTGCGATTTCATGTGAAACGATAAATAAAACGAACAGAAGCCGTTCTACGTTATCAATTTCAAAATTACATAAATCATTAGAAAAGTATATTCGCGCTTGATTGCCATCACTACGAACAGCTGCTATTCCTAGGTCACTACAATCTAATTCATACTTCATAGTAAGCTCAACTTCATCATAGAAGAAGGTATCAGTATCTTCCATTGCTGAGATAATAAGATTTTTAGCCAACATACTTTATTATTTCCTCTTGTGACATAACGCTTTTTATACGGCTTTTAGCCGCTTTTCATACTCCTATCATGTAGCCCTTTAAATCATAGTTAAAACA
The DNA here is from genome assembly GCF_041473335.1 of Vibrio sp. 10N.222.55.C7. Taxonomy (NCBI): domain Bacteria; kingdom Pseudomonadati; phylum Pseudomonadota; class Gammaproteobacteria; order Vibrionales; family Vibrionaceae; genus Vibrio; species Vibrio sp. 10N.222.55.C7. The sequence continues at coordinate 55,715 of NZ_JBFRSC010000058.1, read as the reverse complement.
TATAATCAATGGGTTATCGATAGATATTGGGCATTTAATTGCAAAATGACGCATAATTCTTAAAAAGCTTACTTCGACACTCCTTCGGATAACTAAAGGTAAGGCAAACGTAGAATCACAGATTGTGAGTAAACTTTCGCGCTGAAAAGAAAAGGGGCAAACCTGTTCTAGCTAGGTCTCGCCAGCACGCTGATGGACATTTCTGAGTCAGTGATTTTGCTAAATTAGCAATTCATGAATAAATTAAAGGACGACAAATCGTTAACTTTATATCCGCTATCGGTAGTACTGCTCATACAACCTACCGTTAGAGGTGGCGCCCTTCAATAAATACTCGTTCCAGGTAAAAAGTTCACAGTGCCTTGGCATCCAATTCTCGCTGTTAACTGCTAGTAGACTTATAACCACTTATAAATTAACGATTTAATGGGTTCTGTTTATTATCGAATTGTGACTAATTCTGTAGACATAAAAACCAGGTTACATAATAATCTCAATCAAATTTCTAAATGGATCAACCAATACCTGCGCTCTCAACACTAGATGTTAAGTGGATATTCATTTCACAACGGTTGGAAAGACCATTGCGCAAGTTATGGGTAATTAATCAAATCGGAAACATCATCATGTCACTCTCCATCATAAAAAAACAAATAGCAATTACGTTGCTATTGGCGTTATCAGGATGCTCATCATCCGTCACATCTTCTAGTTCAACTGTTCCATCTGAACCTGTAGTGATCGACCGCAGCTTCAAGCCTGTAATTGGAGATAGTTACGACAATTACCTTGTGAATAGCGCTCTTTCCCTTGCTGCCTTTAATGTTGCTCAACAATACCCAAGCATCAATACTGCTCGAAATTATTACTATGATCTTTACAGTGATGATGGCTGGAAAATTAAGTTAAGAGTGCTCCGAGACGATACTGACGGAATTTATGCGTTTCAATATAACTTCACTGATGAGGATAAAGTTGTAAATCTTGGTAACTTACCAAGGCAACTGCAACTTGAATACAAAAAGGCGTTAGAAATATACACGCCTGAAATGCAAGAACTACATCAACTCGCAACAAAATACAGACAAATTTATCGCCTTGTGAGCGATGCCAACCCTGACTTAGAACTAGAATCGGAGGTTGATTTCTACAGCTTAAGCAGGAAAAGCTATCCATTCATATCATTTAATGCAAAGGACAATCTTAGCACTCAAGTATCGGATATTTCTGAAAGTATAAAGAGTGGTGCTAAAGCTGATTTCATTGACGCTCTTAAGTCTGACCGTTTTGTGTTTTGCTCAGGTAACCCTGATAACTTAAAACTGTGCACCAACAAAAAACCAGTTGAGCTTTACGGACTAAAGATGGGAATAAGCAGTAGCTGTGAGCTAACAAACTCGAGAGATTATTTATCATCTAGTTCTCCTTTTTACAGCTTTAATAACAATGGCAAAAATCCGATTTTTATCAAAGAGCAGAGGTACATAAAGGGTAATAACCTCTCCCTTCCAAAAATCGATAAAGTTAGATTTGCTTTCCTAGAATATGGGGAAGGCAAGTGTGAAGATAAATTGGTTTTAATCGAGACCTCGTTTAAAACCCAAAGTGAGTCCGTCTTCCAAGATGTTCGAAATTTTGTTGCAAGAAAAAACTACAAAGAGACCGGAATGGACATTCCGTATAACAAATACCGAACAAGGAGTGTTGATTTCAGATCTCAACAAACTGACATTTCCGTTAACCTTTCATACGAAGATAAGTATATGACGCTTCGTTACAAGCATGACTCATATAATTAACGGTCTTAAGTACTCGATGACCAATCCTAGTCATCGAGTACTCATAAAAACGTGCTAACGGGTTGCCTAATTTTGACAGCGCTCATGATCTTAAATATGAGCGCAATAAGTCAGATTTAGTAGGTAATTAATTGTAAGTAAATGAATTATGAACTGATCGGTTAGATCAATACTAGCAAAAGCACACGAAATAGTTTGTTCTTACATTGAGAACGTAATCAAGTAAAACTCATAGTAGGTAAAAGCGTGTTTGCTATCGTCGGTTCATATAACCTCTGCGGAATGAAATAGCAGAGGAAAAGTGATAACTTTTATTGAAAATGATCAGACTTTATTGGAATCCAACAAACTATATTGTCCTCCGACAACTCGAACGACATTCAAGCTTAATATTAGGTTTTGTAGGGAAAACGCACGCTCTCAGAATTGTGTAGTGTATTTGATCTAACAGGTTTTGGGGCAAAAATGAGTTATGTCACTACTCATTTTTGCCTTTTTCATTAGCATTAAAACTCAATCTATCGACCGTATTGCTCAATAATAAAGTGCTCAAAATCATCACACATTTGGTCATTCGACTTTGCATTATTCGCTAATTCAGTTGCTCCATCAACGATCGATACCTTCGCATTCAAATCCGCGACTGGTGCACGTTCTCTTGTCGACAGCTGTTTGATTTTTTGCTCCTCAATCGCCCAAGCCTCCTCTGGCGATAAGTTACACTCGTCAGCGAGATATTTGGCATTAAAACCTTCCCCAGTCAGGCTTTCGATTGTACCGTTATGGTTCACGCTATTGCCTTTATGCCAATAGTGTTTCGCCAACAAAGGCCCGATCTCTGGGTTATCTGTTAAGTAACCAAACTTGTCGGTGAAATAAGCTCGTGTTTGATACACCGCCATATGAGCCAATAGATAACCTTGGTATGAGCAAGATGCTTCATCAGACAATAAGTGAGGGATCGCCATCAGTGGACGAGGGCTGCAAGACAATCCAAGAATTGCCTTTTCACTGCTACGAGCAAGTGCCGTGATTTTTTCAGGCGTGAGGTCTTCATCAGCTAATTCGTACAGGGCTCGCTCGAAATATGGAACCACAAGAATGCTGCGTTCTTGGTAAGCTCGGAAGGGCTGTTTATTGTCGATGATGGCTTTAATTAGATCATCTGGCACAGGTTGCCCGTCCGCATTTAGAGCGTACTGTTTTAGCCAGTCAGCGTCATTTAACAAGCTGTCGCAGAACATGGATTGTGTTTCAGCATAAGCCATCGAAGTCGGCGCAAACTCTTGAGAGAAACAAGGGGCGTTCATTTTTACATTAGCAAAATGCGCCGCGTGACCACCTTCGTGAAATAGTGTGTTAATCCCATCATAGCCACTGCCTATTTGATCGGGCTTAGCGTTGCTAGTGAAATTAACTTGGGCCGCAACCCAAGCATCTTGGTCATAGAAAGAAGGGATAGGGCCATGGCAGAAGCCATTAGGGTATTTTCCTTTGCGATCAAGTAAATCGAGTTTCAATGTCGCTTGAGAGTATTCAATGTTGAGGCGACCAAAAGACTCTATCCAGCGTCTTAATGATTTTGAGAACGGAACATACGGGTCAAGGTCATTCATAACATCACCAGCGAAAGAGTAGGTGAAGTTATGAGCTTCGAGTGCACTTTTGCCTTTCTGCTTAGCTAAGTTCGCTAGGCTTTGTTGATGGCTATCACGCGTGCGTGCTTCGAAGTCATCCAGAATCGTAAACAGTTGTTCTGTCGTCATCTGTTCGGTTTTTACCACCGAGTAATCAAAGAAGGTTTTAAACCCCAGTGATTGAGCAAATTGGTTACGTTTTTTGATCAGCTCAATAAAGCCGTTAACCAGCAGCCATTGCTCTAAATCTAATAATGCTTGATGTGCAGAAAGCCTAACTTGTTCATTACCATTACTTCTAACGGCTGAACCTAAAACGGGCAGCGATCCTTCTGTTTCATCACCTGTTTCATTTACGTAAGTCATTACATGATTCTGTTTTTTCTCAAACAGTTCAGCCTCAAACTTTATGAGATCGGATTTAAGCTTCTGTGACTGCTCAGACTCAATAGCGTGAGATCTAAAGGTCGCCAACCAACCATTCAAGCCTGTCAGCGTACTCTCTTTTTCGAGAGGATCTTGAATTTCATCAATAGCAGCGAGTTGCGTTTCGATAGCAGTAATCTGTTCGGCAGAGCTTAGAAATTCCGTCCACTGAGTCTGTGCGAGTGTCGAACCATCGTGGTCGTCACTGATACCCATATATGTATCCCAAAAGAAGTCTTCTTTCGCTTTATGAGTCGCAAGATACTTTTGATTCAATTGGTTGAGATAGTTCGTTGCAGTCATGACATTCCTTGAAATTTAACCAGTAATTTCAACATTATGACACATTCATTGAATGTATTTTGTGACGATAGATATAACTGAATGCAGTCACAGCCTATCGGTTTACTTTACAGCGTATTAGTGATAATTAACTGTTAACTGTTAATGGTTTGTTGTTTGCTAGTATTAACTAAAGAGAGTGTGCTGATTTCTCCGGTTTTTTATTGAGTAAATTGATGTTCTCAAGGTCAGCGTTTTTGTAAGGAAGAGGTTTAGGATGGATCCTATTTTATATATCGAAGTTGGTGGTGTTGTGTGGCAAGTATTCCCTGATGGGACTTGGCTTCAATTACCTGCTACGCAGCCAAAAGTTGAAGGCGTGCAAGTCGTCAGCATTGAACCTCAGAATTTACAAGAGGCTCAGCCCCTAACCGAACCACAAATCGCCGCAGTTGAACAACAGTTGGAAAAGGTGGTCACCGAACTCGTCAACAACATTGAAAGCGCACCTCAACAGCCTAACTCAGTAAATGATCAACCTAGTTCCAGCGCCTCTTTTATTGCTTATGTTCGTTCCACCTTAGATGAAACGCTCGCTGAGGCGGGTTTTGATACGCGTCCTGCAGAATATGCCGACGAAGATACAACCTCGAATGAGGGTAACCTTGATATTCTGTTACCTAGTGCACTATTAACCGTTGATATTTTGGATGGTGGAGACGGTTACGAAAATCAGTTTGAAGTACCAAGTGTCACGATTACGGGCACGGCAGTGGATGTTCGAGACGGGCGTACCGTTGTTCTGACCATCACTGATGTTAACGGAAACACAGTAACCACCACAGCCATCACAAGCGATGAAACGTATGTCGTCAATGGCGTCGACCTCTCTTCATTGGAGGAGGGGGATCTTCAAGTCGATGCTGTCATTGCTGATGATTTTGGCAATAGCATTGCAGCTAACGATTCCACAATCAAAGACACATTAGCCAACATTGAGGTTGACTTCGATGGCTTTGGTGATGAGTTTTACAATCAATTTGAAATATCGAATGGGGTGCTAGTTGGTACGATTGCCAATGTAGAAGATGGGCAAACCATCAACATTTCAATTACCGATAGCCAAAGAACGATACAAGAATACACAACGGAAGTATCCGGCGGAACTTGGACTCTGACTCTTCAAGACTACTCAAGCTTTGCAGAAGGTGAGCTAACCGTTGTTGCCAATACTATCGATATTGCTGGAAACCCTACAACAGCGACCGACACGATCGTGAAAGATACGCTAGCGGACATCACCGCTGCGGTTGATGATGGTGGCGACGGTGTCCTCAATAGCTTCGAAATTCAGTCGGCTAAATTCTTTGGTACGGTACAGAACGTAGAAGATGGCCAAACGGTCAATATTCGTATTTCTGACAGCACAACGAATGTCATTGTTCTGACGGCAACTGTGATTGATGGTGCTTGGTCAGTTGAAGGCGTGGATCTAACCAGCTTTTCCGATGGTGGCATTCAAATTGAGGCTGACACTGTTGACGTTGCCGGTAACCCTGCTTCTGCAATAAATAGCGCAGGGCAAATTGTTATTGATACTGTTTCGCCTGTTATAGACATTGATACGCTAGACGGTTTTAGTATTTTGGCATTTCGTGGCGGCCAACTTACAACCATGCAAGGCACAACCAATGTTGCCGAAGGTCTTCCTGTTTATATTGAAGTTAATGATGGCTCTCAGACTCTTGTGTTTGAGGGTGTTGTTGATGCATCAGGTAATTGGGTTGTTGAAAATATAGATGTCTCGTCCCTAAACTTGGCGTCAGAATGGACGGTTGATGCCAAAGTTTTCAATACGGTAGGCAATCAAGCTATCGATGATATGCCAAGCATTATACTGCCCGAGTCGGTTGTGTTCTCAGAAACTGTTGTCGGGATTTTTGGAAATCAAACTCAGACCTCTGATATTCGCATCGATTATGCGGACTTCTCTTTTAGCGATGATCAAAGCATCGCAGAGTCACTAACTTCTCAAACCCTATCGATAACCGTTGCTGTATCGGCTGATAAACAAAGCCTAATTGGCACACGAAGCGATGGGCAAAAAGTATTCGATGCGTCAATTTCCGGCAGCAACGTAAATATCAATTTTTATAAGGCGATTGATCAGGAAGCTGGGTTAGATTCAATTCTGACGGCTCTGCTCATCGAAGGTTTGCAAACCGATGCTGATGGTACAACGGAGTTAGTGATAGGACGTTTACCTATTGTCATCAAAGATTCTGAACCTCTGGTTTTTGATGAGTCTTATCAAATGATCGAGGGTGAGATTGCGTCAGGGAACGTGTTGAATAACGACATCGATTTGGATACTCAACTTACGATAAAAAGTGTTGAAGTTGATGGTACGACCAAGACGATTGTTGGTGGCTCTCCGGTTTCATTTGCTACTAGCGAAGGCACCTTGACCGTATTTGCGAATGGCCACTGGACGTTCGTCGCCAACAGGAATTTGGACCACACAGTTGATCAGAACATCACCTTCAACTATGTTGCTGGCGACATCAGTAATGATTTCGGAAACGGCACTGCGGTCATTGATATTTTTGATGGTGATGCAGGGCTAGTTGTTGATGGGACAACGACCAGCTCTGAAGGTGATGTGTCTGATGGAATTCAAACTGTAGTCGGCCAGTTTACCGTTTCCGCTGGATCAGATAATCCAGATCCCGCTTCTATTGTATTTAATGCTAATACTCTGGTGCAGTTAGACGCCTTGGGCTTGACGACCGGAGATGAGAACTTTCCTCTAACCTACACGTTAGCGAATGATGGTAAAACGATTACCGCACAAGCAAATGGTGAAACGATATTCACGCTAACGTTGAGTGCAGTCGCTAGTGGTATCGATGTTCTAGCAGATGTCACATTAGTGTTAGAACAGCCTATCAACCACCTGTTCAGCAACGACTCCATCACCCTGCCACTTATTATTGATGGAACGGATTTAGATGGCACTTCTTTAAAACAAGGGCAATTCGACTGGATCATCCAGGATGGAGCCGACCCAATATTAACTTCAACTAGCAATGCTGCTGTGGACGAATCAGATCTTATTCACGGCAGTGTTTCAGATACTGGCACTTTCAATCTCAACGTCGGAAGTGACTTTGTTGAGTCTGTATTTTTTGATGTTGGAGATCAGCCGCAGTTGTTTAGTGGGGGTGTACAGATCATCTATGTGGTCTCTGCAGACGGAAATGAACTTACTGGTTATGTTGGCTCTGAAAGTGCTGAAAATAAAGCGTTCACCTTGAGCTTTACCTCTCTGTCAGGTGAGACCGATACTGATGTCACTTACACCTTTGAACTATTCAAGGGCCTCGACCAAACGAATGGAACCGACCAAATTCCTTTTGTCATCACAGCAAAAGATGATGACAACGATGAAACTCAATTAACCTTGAACGTCTCGATTACGGATGGTGGGGAGCCTACGATTGGCTCTGGCATGGTCGAGTTGAGTGAAAACCCTGTTGCTGATACAACCCCGTCTGGTGTTGGAACAACAGCGAGTGCAAGCTTAGCCGTGAGTGCGGGCAACGATCCACTCGTGTTCTTGGGGTTAGATGTGACAACTGGCCAAGCCGTTCTTGATAGTGACGGTGAGGCGGTGACACGTAATGGTGAAGCATTGTCTTGGCGAGATAATGGGGATGGAACGTTTGATGCGGTATTGTCGAATGGCGATGCTGTTTTCCAAGTGAGACTTCCTGAAGATTTTAGCTTAGAAGCCAATGGTTCCACGAATGTCACGGTTGAGATTGATTTGTACCAGTCAATAGACCACGGAACCGGTGTGAAGGACACAGAGCTGTCGATTCCAGCCTCAATCGTCACCATCGATTCAGACGGTTCACGAGATACACAAGAATCTGATATTAAGATTTACGATGGTGCAAACCCTAAAATTACTGTTATCGGAAGCATTTCTGTTGATGAAGACGGTCTGCTTGGAGACAGCGAACAGGTTGGTGTTGAAGATTCTAGCCCTTCGTTAGGAATAATCGAAGGTTCCGATGATGTTGTCTCTGTGACGGTCGACACCGCTGCGTTTGATGCACTTTCATATTCGAGTGCAGGGAAAGACATTTCACTGCAAGCTGTCGATTCTGATGGTTGGTATTACGGTCAAGATTCTGATGGAAACAATATATTTAGGATTCGTTTTAATACTGATGGGACAACAGAGTTCGACCTTTATGCACCTCTCGATCACGCCAATGCTGATGGAGAGAATAATCTAGCCCTCAATTTTGAACTGGTGGTCAACGATGCGGACGGCGATAGCTCTGATCCGGCAATTTATTCTGTCAACGTAACAGATGCTGTCCCAGTTGCGCGTTCAGGGGCAATTGAAATGGTTGAGGGTGATGACCTTAATGGACAATTTCTAACAGAAAAATTCGCAGGTGCCGATGGCGCAACCATTGTAAGTTTTGACTATCGCGGTACTACCTATACCTTTGATAACGCAGGAACTCCTATCACGATTAATCTAATTAATGATTATGATGGTGGGTCTACTTACGGTCAGTTTACGCTTTCTTCAGATGGTAGCTACCAGCTGACTACAAATCCCAATGTATCAACAAACCCTGCAGATCCTAAGATCGTCGATGACATCGATTATCTGGTGCGAGATGCGGACGGTGATAAAGTTACCAGTACTGCTGAGCTTATTCTGGATGATAACGAAGGTTTTATTCGTTATGAAGATTCTGAAACCACAGAAGACAATGACGCGATTATCGTTGTAAGTGTGGCAACCGGCGATGTCGACCAAAGCGAAACCGTTACTGCTATCGAGTTCTCAGAAGCATCGCTAAACGGTGGTAGCTTGTACCTTGATGGGGTGTTGCTTCAAGTTGTAGACGGCAAGGTCACCTTGTCTGGAAGTCAATTGGCAGCGATTGATAGTCAGTTCACTGGGCCTAATGGACAGTTGACTTATCGTCCCGCGCTTCATGAATCCAATACCACCTCAACGGTTATCCTAGCGATCAACGCAATCATTAGCACTGATACGGATCCTAAAGAACTGACGGCTGATGTTGCAGTGTCTGTTTTACCGGTGGCTGATGCACCGGATTGGTCGGCTTCCGTATTCTCCTATCATTCAGTAGAAGATGACTCAGACCCAGTCAGTTTGGACATAACAGCTCAGCTGGTGGATCAAGATACGTCAGAAACATTGAGCTACCAGATTAGTGGGATTCCTGACGGCTTGAATTTGACGTTAAATGGCAACGCAGTCAAAGAAGGGAAATCTTACACACAGGCTCAGATTGATAAAATGGAAATCAGGGCTGACGACAACCTAGCGGGTCGCTTTGAGTTTGAGATTACTGCGGTTGCAACAGAGTCTGGCAATTCATTCGCTGACCCAGATGATAAAACGGCAAGTATTGTACATACCGTTACTGTCGATATTTCACCTGATGCTGATACTCCTCATGTGTCTGTTAAAGACTACAAGGGACTAGAGGATGAAGCTATTTACCTCAAAGACGTTATTGAAGGCGCTTTGGCGGACACCGATGGTTCTGAATCGTTAAGTTATATTATCCAAGTTCAAGATGGCTGGTCTGTTGAAGGTGATGGTACCGCAAAGATAGGCAATAATTCCTATTCAGTCACTGCCGAAGCTATCGCCAATGGTGTTGCTTATATTCAGCCTAAAGAAGACATCAGTTCCTTTACTGAAGATCTGTCAATAGACGTAACAGCAATAGCGACTGAGTCGACGATCGATTCACTTATTCCTATCAATGGGCAAGCGTCAAGTGATACAAAAACCATCAATATCTTTTTGAAAGGTGTTGTGGATGAACCTATCGCGGTAGACGGTGGTAATGGTCATTGGCAATACGACAGTGACAGTAAAGTCATCAGCAACCAATCGGTCTTGAATGAAGATGGGTTAATACAGCTCGACTTCCTCATACAAACGACGGATGACGATGTTTCAGAAGAGATCAACATACTGCTTACTAACATTCCTGAAGGCACTTTGCTGGTGGATGCGTTGGGTGAACCAGTATCGCTGACGATTGCGTATGTTGATGATGTGACAGGGCCCGTATTCCAAGTCTCTAACGCTCAACTGGATGATCTGTATCTCAAGCCAGTTCTTGATTTTAGTGGTGAATTAGAACTCACCGTTATTGCTATCTCAACTGAGCCCGATGGTGATTCGGGCGAGTTTCCTATGACACTTAAAGTAGAGCTAGCGCCGGTCGTTGATCAAGAAGACGGTCAAGTGGTCAGTACTCAAGGCATCGAAGACAGTCAAATCGGCCTGAACCTTGAACCTTCAGTGAATCAGGATATTGATGGCAGCGAATCCTTGACGGGATATGTCATTGATAGCCTACCTGCAGATCTCACTCTTTATTTTGATGGGAGTGTTATTCAGGTCCCAGCTTCAGGCTTAGATTTGGATACTCTACTGGACTCAACAACGCCAACGCTTTCGGATCTTCTAAGCAGCGGCAGGCTTTCTGTTACAGCGACAGAAGATTTAAGCGGAACATTCTCAATTCCTATCACCTATGAAGTCACGGATACCTCTCCAACTGGTGCAACGGATATTAAAGATATTACCGGATCCATTAACGTGACTGTCGATGCTCGTGTCGAGCTAGATACTCGATTAGAAGGCTCTACAGAGCTGTTACAGAGTACAGATGGCTCGCCTGTTGATATCTCTAACGCCGTGACGTTCGTCGACGCGGATATCGATGGGTCAGAGTACCTAGATTATATTTTGATCGAGATTCCCGACGGCTATTCGTTGATTGTTGAGCACCCTAATGGTGCTGCGCAAGATAGCTCTGGGAATTGGATCATATCGGCGGATGGGCTAACGAGTGACTCTTTCCAAGAGCTCGCAGCGTACATTTTAGATAATGCGACGATTTCCAGCCCAAGTGATACTCCGGTACTGGATATTGTGGTTCGTGCTCGTGTGATTGATGGTGAAGATGCGAGATATATTGATGCGACTTTCCCGCTGCAAATTACTGGTCATGACGGCGGTGGCGGTTCTTGTGACCCTGTTGGCCCACCAAGCCCGATTCAACCCGATGGCGAAATTAAAACACCTGAAGGGGAAGATATTGATCTCACTGGCTTGCTAAACACCGATGTTGGCAGTGATCCAGACAATGAAATCTCTTTCTATATTCCTGCCGATTCACTTCCTGAAGGCGTTGAGATCTCCGGTGATGGTGTGATTGCTGAATACGATGCTTCTGGTGAGATCGTCGGTTATTCAATCACTGCAGATGGACTTTCGAAACTAACGTTAACGGGCTTGGATGAAGATTTTGCAGGGTGTATTGATTTCACCATAGAGACAATTGAGACCTCACCATGTAGCGGTGATACGGTGACGACGGCCCAAACCATTAGTATCCAAGTTCTGCCTGTGGTCGATGACATTACGGTTGAAGCCGACTCCACAACCATTCAAGAAGACATCGCGACAGACCTTAACCTTGAACTGGTTCTTGGTGATAGCGTTGAAGATGGACAATTAATCACTGGTGAAGGCAATAGCGCTACCGGTAAAGAAACCGTTAACTCTCTAACGGTGAGCATTTCGAATGGAGCGACCTTGTCTGAAACTCCAACTGACACCGGGTTGTTAGTTGATAATGGCGATGGGACTTGGACGGTCACAGACCCTAGCCGTTTGAGTGATGTGTTAGTTACGCCACCTGAGCATTACAGTGGTGAAATTACCCTCACTGTGACAGCAAATATTACCGATGAAGCGGATTGCGTGACAGAAACGGATACGCAAGATAAAACGACCGTAGTCACGATCACCGTTGAGCCAGTCGCTGATGCGGCGAACTTGGTGACAGAGGATATAGTCGGCGACGAGGATAACTACATTTCATTGTCATCACTTAGCGCAGAGCTGATTGACCAAGATGGTTCTGAAAACATGTCGCTTTCGTTGAAGGGAGTTCCTGAAGGCGCAGTTGTCGCGATTAAAATCGGAGACAACTATGAGTTGGTTCCAAACAATGGTGCTGATGGCGGTACCTTCGATGGAAACCCTACCTATGAGTGGCAGTTAGATCCAAGTCAGTTATCTAATCTAGTCATTCTGCCACCAAGAGACTTTAGTGGTGACATTAATCTGTCTCTAGAGGCGATTACTCAAGAAATTGGTACGACGGATATCCGTTATACACAATCTGAATTCACTGTAGGTGTTAACCCTATAGGTGACAAAGTTGAGTTCTTCGATTTACCTGAACAGCTCACTGGAAGTGAAGATGATGGCATCGTGATTCCTCTTGATGCCAATAGCTTTGAAACTAACAGTGATGAGTTTTTAGCAATTACGGTAACAGTGAATGGAACTTCGGACCCATCAGGGTTAGTTGGGTTAGACCGAATTCGAATTGGATCAGAAACCAGTTCTTTCACCAGTGTTGGTGGCATCATACAGGCGACGATCCTCGTTAAAGCAAGTTCTGTTGATGAGCTCGAATTCTTTGCAGGCGATGCGTTTGGTAACCTCGATATTACGATTACCGGCCGAACGGTTGATCAAAATACGGTACTCGGTGAGTTAGTGGTCGACACGGGTGACCCGAGCTCGCAAGACATGACGCTTATTATCACACCAGAGCCTGATGCACCGTTATTGAGCGTTGAATATTCTTCGATCGTGGCAGAAGCAAGTGGCACGATTCCTCTTGGTTTAGACCTTTCTCTTGTAAACCCTGCTGATTCAGAAGTGGGCTTCATTACAATTCATGATATTCCCGCAGGTTTGACGTTCTCACACGGCTCTATGGTCTATGGTCAATATGTGGTGGACTTGGCAGATGTGCCTAACCTAGCGATTACCGGGGGCTACAACAGTGGTGATCAATTTGACCTAACGATAGAGCCGTCTGCAGAGATAGGCAATAACCAAGCGGTCGGGTTACCCCAAACCGTATCGATTGAGTTTGTCGCTGAAGGGGATTCTACGATTACCGCGACAGATGATAACGATCTGTTGATTGGCGGTACAGGCTCTGACAATTTTGTGTTCGCATCTTCAGGCTTAGGGAGTGCAGAAGCACCAAGCTACGATGTGATTCAAGATTTTGATGCGTCTCCAGACACTGATGCAATTGACCTCTCGGGTATTTTGGGAAGCCTAGGGCTTAATACAGGGCTAGGGGCAACACAATATCTAGATTTAGAAGAATCTGGTGAAGGTGTGACCATTTCTATTAAACCTAATGGTGACGAAGACGTTCAACAAAACATCTTGCTAGCTGATGTCACGTACGACGATCTGTATCAAGGTGACAGTAGCAGTGCATTAGAAGCACAAATTTTACAAAAAATGATAGAAGACAATAATTTAACGCTGTAAGTTGGATGTACAGTCTATAAAAGGAAGTTTAGATTGGTAGAACAAAAAGACAGCTGGCTAGGTTGTGTTGAATGGTTATGTGAGCATTTTAATGTTCGCAGCCATCCTTCCAAAATAGTGTCTGGCCTACCTTTAAATGAAGGAAGGCTCAATGAATCCCTTTTCCCAAGAGCCATTGAGAAATCGGGGTTAACTTTGAGCCACGTTAAAAAAGAATTACTGACTCAATGTCAGTTCCCCGTTGTTGCTGTTAATTCTGCGACAGGGAGTCCCTTTGTCGTCACTCAAGACTCCGGTGGCCACTTTCAAGTATTGGATTGTGAAACCAATTCAAGCCAAGAAACATCGTTAAAAGACTTGGTTGCTCAAGTGGAATCGTATGTGTGGCAAGTGGGTGCTCAAGCGCTTGATGATGCGCGTGTTCAATCCCATGAACGTAGCGAGAATAAGTCCAACACCCGTTGGTTATGGCGTGTTGTCAAGGAAGTAAAACCCTGGTACAGAGACCTGTTTATCGCTTCATTCTTGATCAACTTGCTCGCGCTAGTCGTGCCTCTTTTTACCATGAATGTGTACGATCGTGTGGTGCCAAACCAAGCGTTTAACACGCTTTGGGTGTTGGCGGCAGGCGTTGGTATTGTCGTTATTTTTGATTGGGTGTTGAGAAGCTCACGAAGCTCTGTGACCGACATGGCTGGGCGCTATATTGATAACAAGTTGTCTTCTCAACTGTTCTCGAAAGTCCTTGGTATGAAGCTCGAAAATCGACCTCAATCGGTAGGCGCATTTGCCAGACAGCTTCAAGACTTCGATAGCGTGAAAGATTTCTTCACTTCTATCTCGTTAGTCACTTTAGTCGATCTGCCATTCACTTTGTTATTCCTACTGCTTATCGGCTGGCTCGGTGGCGCAATGATGTTCATACCTGTCGCGATCATGCTTGTTTTGATTGTGCTGAGCATCGCGATGAAAGGCAAGGTCGAGAAAACATTCGATGAAACCGCACGTCTCTCGACACAAAGACAAGCCCAGCTGTTTGATTGCTTAACAACCCTTCCGGATATCAAGCAAAACAATGCTGAGGGTATTACCCAGAAGCGTTGGGAACAGACGATTTCGTCGCTCTCTCAATGGCAGACTCAATCTCGTCATTACTCCAATATCGTGACGCACTCTATTCAGTCCAGTCAGCAGATCGTTACCATCACTCTGATCATCTTCGGCGTGTATCAGATCTCTGAAGGCTTGCTGAGTATGGGGGGTTTGATAGCCGTTGTGATGTTGAGTGGGCGCGCTGCAAGTTCGGTGAACCAGCTTTCTCTTCTATTGCTGAGGTTCCAGCAAACACGTTCGGCCGTTGAAGGGCTGAATCAGATTATGGAGCTACCTCAGGAAGAGTCCAAACACCAAGTTATCGACAAAGGAGACTTTGATGGTGGGGTTAGGTTAGATGAAGTGACGTTTACTTATCCAGAGACTCAAAGCCCTGCATTAAAGGAGATTTCCCTAGAGATCAAACCGGGTGAGCGAGTTGGTCTTGTCGGTGCGGCAGGCGCGGGTAAAACAACTCTACTATCGATTGTTGCGCGCCAGTATTTGCCAACAACAGGGCAAGCCTTCTATCAAGAGATTGATGGGCAGTTATGGCCAACCAGCGTTCTGCGTAGTGGCATGGGTTGGGTAGGGCAAACCACTAATCTTATTTTTGGCAGTGTTTACGACAACGTTACGCTTGGTGCGACCAACGTTGATGAAGAAAAGCTAAGACAAGCTCTTCAACAGTCGGGTTTGAATGGTTACATGGGGCGCCTAAGCAATGGCCTTGAAACACCTGTCGGTGAGGGTGGTCGGTTACTTTCTGGTGGTCAGCGTCAAGCCGTTGCCATCGCGAGAGCTCTGTATCGTTGTCCAAAGTTATTGATCATGGATGAGCCCACCAGCGCGCTAGATAATCAGGCCGAGATTCAGTTCTTTAATGCACTTCAAAGTATGCCGAGAGAAACCTCAATGCTAATCAGCTCCCATAAGTCTTCATTCTTGATGATGTGTGATCGAGTGATTGTATTGGATAAAGGTCAAATCGTGGCAGAAGGTGAACCTAAAGAAATTCTCTCTTTACAGAAGAAAAGTGTACCTAAAGGTACGAGCCGGTTTAAGACGGTATCTGTGGTGAAGGGAGGTCGTCATGAGTAATGATATTCAATGGACCAACAACCACTTAGCATTCCGCTCTCGAAAGCTGATTTGGTTGAGTGCTCTACTCATTGTATCAATTATCGGTTGGGCTACGTGGGCAACATTAGAAGAAGTCGTGATCGGTGAAGGTAAAGTCGTTCCAAGTCTTTCGGTGCAAACCATTCAGAGCTTAGAAGGTGGACTGGTTCAAGAGATCATGGTGCGACAAGGCCAATCTGTAGTGAAGGGGCAACCTCTAGCTAAGTTAGAAGACACACGTTTTAAGGCGGCGTTTTTAGAGTCGGCTCAACAAGCGGATACCTTGCTTGCTCAGCAATTAAGATTAAAGGCTGAGCTGTCGACGGTCGTTTTAAATAACGATGCGAAAGAGTGGTATGAGCGAGTGGTCTTGGTGCCTCAAGATATTGCGGTTGATGTATCAAGCCACCCTGCGTTAATGAATGCCAAGGCGAACTACCGAGAACGTTTAGGACAGTTGAAGTCTGAACTGGAAGAGGCGGCACTTCGTATCGAGCAACAAGACCAAGCTCGTGTCGATACGTTTAATAATATCCAGACTCTTGAAAGCAGCCTCGAGATTGTGATTCGTGAGCGCAACATGCTGAAAGACGTGGTAGCGAGCGGTGCTGTTGCGGAAGTTGAGCTACTTAAACTCAACCGTGATGTAGTCAAACTCAAAGGTGATATTGCTAGCTCAAAAGTAGCAGCGCAGAAGCAGATAGCTGCCTACTCAGAGTCGATAGCGGATCATCGAAGTATCGCTTTAGATTTTCGTACCAAAGTGCAAGGCCAGTTGAATGAAGTGGCGAGCAAGATAGCGCAGCTGAACGAAAGCCAGCAGGCGATTGCCGACCAACTCAAGCGTACCGAAATTGTTGCGCCCGTTGATGGCACAGTCAAAGAGATCTTTGTGCGTACCATTGGTGGTGTAGTTCGTCCCGGCGAGCCAATCATTGAGATCATCCCATCAAACAGTGACCTGATTGTTGAAGCGAGAATCTCTCCGCAAGATATCGCGTTTGTTCATAACGGGCTGGGTGCGACAGTTAAATTCACGGCCTATGATTTCGTCATTTATGGCGGACTTAAAGGCGAGGTGATTTACGTGAGTGCCGACGCCTTACAAACGGAAGACGGAAACGCCTATTATCGTGCCCATATTCAGTTAAACGAAGACCAGCAACAAAACTCTGCCTTTAGCATTATCCCAGGGATGCAAGTCGCGGTCGATATATTAACCGGAGAGAAAACAGTATTGAGTTATTGGTTAAAACCTATTTTACGAGCTAAGGAAAACTCACTTCGTGAACGATGAAGTGGGTTAAAGCATAAATATAAAAGGAAGTGTAATGCATTCAAAATTCTTACTCTCTTCTTGCTTGCTAATGAGTGGGCTGTCTCAAGCAGCTTCATTAGAAGAGTCCGTGGCCTTTGCCATCGACTATAGCCCAGAGATATTGGCGCAATACTCCCGATACCAATCGGTGGTCAGAGACGGAGACGCTGCGAGTGGTTTGTATATGCCACAAGTGAACTTGTACGCGGCAGCAGGCTATGAAGAGACACGCTACAACAGTGGCAGCAAACTCGATAGCGATGATAGAGGCCTAACGAGAACGGAAATTGGCGTTAAAGTATCCCAGTTACTATTTGATGGTTTTAAAACCACATCGAATGTCGATCGACTGACGTTCGAAGCAGAAGCTGAGCGTCTAACTCTGATTTCGCGAGCTGAAAACGTATCGTTAGATGTGGTGAGAAATTACCTCGATATCCTAAAAGCAGAGACGCTACTTGAATTGTCTAAGCGTAATGTAAAAGAGCACCAAGAGATCTATCAAGATATCCAAGATAAAAAGAGCAAAGGCTTGAGTAGCAACTCGGATCTGGCTCAAATCTCCGCCCGTGTCGCGACCGCGCAGTCTTCACTTATCGCCGCTCAGAACAACCTGTTTGATTTGCAAACTCAGTATCTACGCTTGGTTGGCAAACCTGCGGTGAACTTGGTTTACCCCCGGTTTGATTACGCTCTATTACCAAGCTCAGCACAGGTCGCACTTGAACAAGCTGTCGAGAATCACCCTGAAATCAAAGCCTCTTTGCTTGATATCGACGCGGCTCGTAAAGAGATGCGCCGCGAGAAAGGGGATTACTACCCAGAACTAAAACTTGAGCTTCATGCCAATAAGAATGACAACGTATCTAACCCGCCAGGCGGTGTCGATGAAGATGCACGTATCATGTTGACGATGGATTATGACCTGTTTAATGGCTTCTCTACCGACTCCAGGGTTGAATCGTCAGCTTGGCGAGTGGAAGAGGCAAGGGCGATCCGATTACGAACAGAGCGTGAGGTTCGAGAAGGTACACAACTGGCTTGGAACGCTTACAAAATGCTTGAGCAGCAAAAATCCTTACTTCAACAGAATGTTGATGCAGCGAAAATTGCAGAGCTTGGCTATATCCAGCAATTCAATGTTGGCAGACGAAGCCTTCTTGATGTACTGGATGCAAAAGTAGAAGTGTTTTTGGCTCGAAGAAACTTCATCAGCACTGAATATGATCAAACGTTAGCGGCTTATCGAGTGTTAAATGCGATGGGTATGTTGACGTATGCGTTGAGGATTGAACATCCAGAAGAGTGGCAAGGGGAGAATAAGTAATGAGATATTTTAAACTAGCGCTACTTAGCTCTATCTTGCTAATGGGATGTGCAGAAACGCCTGATACGACAATGACACGCCACCAAATTGATGACTTAGCGGATAATGACCGAGATGGTGTGATTAACCAGCGAGATCTATGTGCCGATACGCCAGAAGGTGTAACGGTAGACATTAAAGGGTGTGCCAATTGGAAAATTGTCGAAGACGTTGAAGTATTAAGTGTGGCATTTGATTTTGATAAGTATGACCTTAAACCTGATCATACCGCTGTATTAAATGAGTTGGTGCGTTTACTAGGAGAGCAGCCTGATGCTTCGGTTACCTTGGTCGGAGATACCAGTGCTGAAGGTACAAACGTGTATAACAAAGCATTGGCCAAGAAAAGAACGGGCGTGATTCGAGACGCATTGATTGATAGAGGCATCAATGGTGAGCGAATCTTTGAACAAGAGTTTACTCAGATAACCAGCTTAACTCAGCATCTTCACAAGCGTAAGCGTAGAACGATCGCGGTGATTAAAACAGAAAGCATGGAAGTGAACCCATCTTGGAACATCTTCACTTCAGAAATGCAGCTCGATAGTAATAGCGATGTTGAGTCTAAAACGTCGATTGATCCAGTAGGAGGCCAGTAATGAAATGTCTAGCTAATAAATCGGGCTTGCTGCTTGCTGCTGTACCTGCGTTGTTCTCTGTATCGACATTTGCGAATGATGCCAGTGACATTGGTTTGGTCGCGATTGAGCCGAATATGCAGGGGCTTGTAGAAGATCTGCTTAAGAGCCAAGAGATCGACTTAGAAATCTTGTTGAGTGACAGCGTCCCAGAACAGATGATCATGCAGCGCTCGCGTGTTGGTATCACTTCCAAAAAGTGGACTGACAAAGAGATGGCAAGGTTTGATATGCGTTACGGTTATAGGCCAACAGAGCTGATGTTTACCGCTGACGTGATTGCGATTCTAGCCAATGAAAATAACCCTGCGACATCAATCACCGTCGCTGAATTAATTGATGTGTTTGGTTGTTCTAACGATCCTAAACATCCAAAATGGTCAGCAAGTAGTGATATTCGTAACGGTGAAAGCCTAGATACTCATATGTTGCCCTTTGCCATTGATCACAACCTGAAAGGCCATACTACCTTTTCAAGTTGGGTCGAATGTGGAACAGAAGGAGAATATGCCCATACTCAGTTCTTAGCGGATTTACCTGATCTGATTAATAAGATTGAAGACGAAGATGCCGCCATTGGTTACACCGTTTACTCAGATCAGATCTCTGATGTGAAATGGTTGAGCGTGGTTGATAACCTAGGTGTGAACTACGACCTAAACAAAGAAACGATCCTCTCTGGTCGTTACCCGTTAGCAACGGTTTATTACATGTACTTGAATATTCCAGCGCATCGCAAAGGCTTTACGGAACAAGAGGAGTTCTTTGTTGGGCTTACCTTGTCACAAGATCATCAAGTCGTTTTGAACCAATACGGCTTCATCAGCTTGCCGCCAGAAGCTATTCAACGTAACAAAGTCAGATTGTCGCTTGAAGAGCCTGCTATTGAAGGTGGCTACAAGTAATGGGTATGTCATTTTGTAACTGTTGTGGGAGAGTGATATTCTCTCTTTCGTAATGGTTCTCAACGTGACGGATTACGTTATTCGGTGATGAAATTATCTAGCGGGCATGTATGCCCGTTTTTTTTCGCCTAAAATTTGCGACTCGAGCAGTTGTTTGTCGTTTGGTCACGTATAATGGACACTTCATATAGCGCTAAATAAGCCCAGTCGATGAAAATCTTTCAAGTTCTAATCTTGCCTCTAATGCTGTCCCTCAATGCTATTTCATTTTCAGCGCAAGCAACCGAAAGCTGGTGGCTAAGAACAGTATTTAACAGCAGCCCAAGTCAGCCGAATTCTCAAAACTATATTAACGACATCGAGTTGATGGATTGTGGTGAGATCGAAGATACGCTGTTATGCAGTGACTTAACCCAATATTACGATCTGGATGTGTATGTGGAACTGGAACTGGGCGACTCAAGCGTTGAAACAGTTCGCTTAAACCTGCCATATTCGGACCTAAGTTACACAAAGCTTCAGGCATACCTTCGCCAAGATGGCTTTGCTCTCAGTTCAATTCGTATTGGTGAAGATGAATTCGATGTTACAGCTCAACTCGAACAAGCTCGAAATGAAGGTGTTGGTTTCGATAAGGTGGATAAACAGCTGGTCGAATTCATCAACGCGCCTCACGGTTCAGCAGAGCAACTGAGTGTGTGGAATGTGCCTAGCTTATCTTCTTCTAGCTCTACTTCTCCTTGGATTCAGTTACAGAGTGATGGTGACAACTTAACGGTTGAACTTAATCGTTTTTAATTGCTCAAATTTATAGATAGTTTCGTTATTTATTAGGCTAAACAAGCCTTTCAGGAGAACGGCTCGCGGGCAGACAGCAAGTTATAATTCATTTAAGTGTTCGTTTTTCTGCGGCTCTCACATTTTTAATAAGCGTTTAGCTTTGCCATTTGTTATACGTTGAGCCTTCGGTAAAACGAGATTAGGATACGTTCAGTATTGATAAAGGAGACAACCCATGGTTGCAAGAGTAACGATAGCGCCACAAGGCCCAGAACTTTCTGAGCTGGTGCAAGGATACTGGCGTACAGCAGAGTGGGGCATGACCCCGCAACAACGCCTGACTTTCCTGAAGCAACATATTGATCTTGGCATCACAACTGTTGATCACGCGGATATTTACGGTAACTACCAATGTGAAAAGTTGTTTGGTGAGGCTTTAGCGCTTGAACCAAGCCTTCGTGATGATATTCAAATCGTCACCAAGTGCGATATCAACCTATGTGGTGACCACACTCCAGATCGTAAGATCAATCACTATGACACCAGCGCGCAGCATATTTACCAATCAGTAAATAACTCATTAGAGCACTTAGGTGTTAACGATATCGATGTATTGTTGATTCACCGCCCTGACGTGTTAATGGATGCCGATGAAGTAGCAGAAGCGTTCGCAGAGCTACACAAAGTAGGTAAAGTTAAGCACTTCGGTGTTTCTAACTTTTCACCGCGTCAGTTCGAACTGCTTCAATCTCGACTCGGTAAGCCGTTAGTGACCAACCAAGTTGAAATCAACCCATTGAACTTCGAAGTGGCTCATGATGGCACGCTAGATCAACTGCAGATGAACCGCATTCGCCCGATGGCGTGGTCTTGTCTCGGTGGTGGTAGCATCTTCAGTGGTGATTCAGCGCAAGCGGTTCGCGTTCGTGATGAGCTAGAGGCGATTCGTCAAGAAGTCGGTGCAGACAGCATTGATCAAGTGATTTACGCTTGGGTTCGTCGTTTACCATCTAGTCCAATTGCAATTATTGGTTCTGGTAAGATTGAGCGTGTGAAGACGGCCGTTGATGCACTGAAAATCGAGCTGACGCGCGAACAGTGGTATCGCGTATGGGTGGCATCTAAAGGTCACGGTGTGCCATAGAAAGCAATTCGTATAGAAGTCAAAGCCAGCTAAGTAAGCTGGCTTTTTTGTGTTCGCCTAACATGTTTCTCCAAAACTGTGATTAAGGTGGAATAATTTTCAAAAACACTCATAATGCACTCTGTTTTTCACCAGTTGGATATTTCCATTGAGCACTTCAAAATTCTCTTCAATCGCCCTTAAACCAGAGCTTCTAAATACGTTAGATTCTCTTGGTTATACTGAAATGACGCCGATCCAAGCGTTAAGTCTTCCTACTATCCTAAATGGCAAGGACGTTATCGGTCAGGGTAAAACGGGTTCAGGTAAAACAGCTGCTTTCGGTTTAGGCGTGCTGCAGAACCTACGCGTTAAGCGTTTCCGTGTTCAGTCTTTAGTGTTATGTCCGACTCGTGAGCTTGCAGACCAAGTAGCAAAAGAGATTCGTACTCTTGCTCGTGGTATTCACAACATTAAAGTGCTGACACTATGTGGCGGTATGCCAATGGGCCCACAGATTGGTTCACTAGAGCATGGCGCACACATTCTTGTAGGCACACCTGGTCGTATTCTTGATCACCTAGAGAAAGGCCGCATTGACCTGTCTGAGCTGAACACACTTGTGTTAGATGAAGCGGATCGCATGCTAGAGATGGGTTTCCAAGACGCTTTGGATGCTGTGATTGAAGCGGCGCCAAAAGAACGCCAAACTCTGCTATTCAGTGCGACTTTCCCTAAACAGATCAAATCTGTTGCAGACCGCATTATGCGCAATCCAGAAATGGTGAAGGTTGAATCAACACACGATCACTCAAGCATCCAACAACACTTCTACAAGTTAGAAGGTTCTGAAGCTCGTGATGACGCTCTAGAGCTGCTGTTGTTGCATCACCAACCGGAGTCTGCGGTTGTGTTCTGTAACACTAAGAAAGAAGTGCAGAACGTAAACG
The DNA here is from genome assembly GCF_041473335.1 of Vibrio sp. 10N.222.55.C7. NCBI lineage: Bacteria > Pseudomonadati > Pseudomonadota > Gammaproteobacteria > Vibrionales > Vibrionaceae > Vibrio > Vibrio sp. 10N.222.55.C7. The sequence continues at coordinate 32,823 of NZ_JBFRSC010000058.1, read as the reverse complement.
ATGAGCTAAGCCACCGCGGTTTCAGTGTTATCGAACTTCATGGTGACATGGAACAGCGTGAACGTGACCAAGCTTTGGTTCAGTTCTCAAACAAAACCATCTCGATTCTAGTGGCGACAGACGTTGCGGCTCGCGGTCTTGATGTTGATAACCTAGATGCTGTGTTCAACTTTGAATTGTCTCGCGACCCTGAAGTTCACGTACACCGTATTGGTCGTACTGGCCGTGCAGGAAGCAAAGGCGTAGCGATCAGCTTTTTTAGTGAAAAAGAGATGTACCGTGTTGCTCAAATTGATGAGTACATGGACATGCCAATCGAGCCATCTGAACTGCCAGCAAAACCAATTGCTAAGCCGTACTACTCAAACATGGTTACCATCCAAATTGATGGCGGTAAGAAAGCTAAGCTTCGTGCTGGTGATATTCTTGGCGCACTGACGGGCCAAGGCGGCATTGATGGTAAATCAGTAGGTAAGATCAATCTGTTTGCAATGCGTGCTTACGTAGCGGTAGAAAGATCTGTGGCTAAAAAAGCACTGAACAAAATCGAATCAGGTAAAATGAAGGGTCGTCAATTCCGCGCCCGAATCCTGAAGTAATTCGAGACTGAATCCCTTTGCTGCGATATGTCTAATTAACGACATTGCTAATTAATGGCATTGCAGTAAAGGGTGTTCCACAAAATGCCACTTAAGTTTCTTATCTTAGGTTTATCGACCTAGTCCTCTATACCAAAGCATTATTCATCGGGTCTTATCGAATAAAGATCGTTGATATGTTTTCCTTCGCTAAGATACCAAGTCATCGCTTCCTGTCGATTGTGAACCAATATCGTGATTGTGGTTATTGAACCATCATCAAAATAACAAAGCTCATATTCTAAATCGCTTGGATGATCAGGAATAGCGGCCATAGCTTCCCTCCCAAATATCAATCATTTTAAATACGTCAACCCAACTCATTTATAGGGTTCGTATCACGTCAAATGAGTAATAAAATCAAGTCACATCACTGCTATTAATTATTTTTAGTTTAATCATTTGCCTAAATAGCTAGATTAGCAAGTTTGGGTCTCAATTTATCTCAAAGTTCTTACGACCACTGTTTATTAAGACTACTTTTATAAGAGCTAGAATTAGCGTTATAAAAACTGGGCTAACCTTAAAGGGATGAGTTAATCGGTTTGTGGCTTTGTTGAATGTCGTGAGAGGGTAGAATGAGAAGGTGCCGGTGGTTAGTTTTAGTGATCTGTTTTCTATTTACTGGGTGCGGGACCAAGTTCGCCTATAACAATATAGGTTGGTTTGTCGTTAGCTATATAGAAGATTTTGTTTCCCTCTCAAATAGCCAAGAATCAGAGCTTGAAGAGCGATTAGATATATTACAGAAATGGCATAAAGAAACTCAGCTACCTCTGTACATCTCGCAATTAGAAGCGATTCAAAACGTAGATCGGTCGGATATGAATCCCGCTTTTATTGTGGGCCAAAGTGAACAAACGAAAGAGCATATTCGCACAATCGTCAATAAGTTCGCTCCAGATATTTACGCCTTGAGTATGCAGCTTAGCCCTAAGCAAGACAGGGAGTTTTTAAAGAACTTTCGTGAAAAGCAGCAAGACTATTATGAAGAAAGGTTGTCGTTGAACGATGACGATTCGAGAGAGCGATACCGAAACAGAATAGAAGAGCGTGCAGAACGGTGGTTAGGTTCAGTATCGAAAGAACAAAAACAGATTATTTTGGCTTGGTCTAAAGAGTGGGTAAATACCAATAGCAGTTGGCGACAATATCAAAACAACATCTATGAAGAGCTAACGACGCTGATGGCAAAGAAGAGCGACCTACATATTGCTCAGCCAATTATTATGAAGTTGCTTTTAAACAATGAAGCTTATTATCCTGCTGAACTTGAGCCGCAGCTTAACCAAAATATGGAAACATCAGCCAAGTTTTTAGTAGATATGGCCGCGACCAGCAGTAACAAGCAGTGGGCGTATTTTATGAATGAGTTAGAAAGCCTCAAAGGAACGTTGGAGTCATTGCAAGAGTAGGGCGTCCCTTTTAAAGGCTAGCGGTTATTGTCGAGCTAGCCTTTCATCACACTTTAAGGTGAATTTCGGAACCTAACCCCTGTTACTCATCAGTAGTTTTGGAATCGAACTTTTGGCTGTCTTCGATATTTTCTGCATTAATTGGAAGCTCGGTTGTTGAATACCGTGGTCACTCTTCAGCTCATCGATCATTAATAACCACAACCTTGCTGTCATTTCTGAATCGGCTAATGCTCTGTGGAAAGTGCCGTCGTTATCTATGCGCTTGAATCGAACTAGGTCGCCCAACTTATGGGTCGGAGCGTCTTGGATTAGCCGACGAGCAATCAACATTGAGCATGCAAACTGTCCATTGTAATCACGTCCAATATTGTCTAATTCTGCGTCGAGAAAGCGTTTATCAAACGAGGCATTATGAGCCACAAGCTGACTGCCTTGGATAAAGTCTGCAAACTCATCCATCACTTCGCTGCAACTGGCCGCAGTGCTTAACATACGGTTACTGATTCCGGTATAGCTTTCAATGAAGCCACTCACACGAAACCCTGGATTCATGAGTTGTTGGAAGGTGTCGACGACTTCGCCGTTAACGAGTTTTACCGCACCGATCTCAATCGCTCGGTCGCCCATATTGGGTGATAAGCCTGTGGTTTCGAAATCGAGAACGATAACGGAATCTGCGGAGTTTGGAGCCATCGTGTTTCCTAATTGCTGTTTGGTAGTATCGCTTTGTATGGGGCGTTTGGTGTTGCTATGGGTAAATCAGTTATTTGCTATTGCTGATAGTAAGTTCAGTGTAACCCGTCGAATCGTCATGCTCTCTGTTGAAGGTCAAGGTATCGTAGCGGTGAACAATCAATTCAGCCGTGGTCGCGATAATCGTCCCTTCAAGCAAATGCCCACCAATTACATTGCCATTCTCATCAGCAACGGAGATATGAATATGCTGGTGGTTTGGGGTTAGCGTTGCCATCACCGAGACTATTTCGAACGGAGCTTGAACTAGCTTGGTGTTGTTGGCATTAGCTAAGCGAATATTGAGTTGAGAAACACATCCGACACAAGACGCAATAGAGCCCGCGGAGATATTGTGCGCTGTCACTAGCCTCTGGATCTCTAGCTTTAGGTCTTGGCCGCGGGTTAATCTCGTTGCGATAGGAGTGATCATCTTATTGCCTCAACGTTATATGTATTTCAAAGAACAAAACGAAGCCACATAGGGCTTCGTTTTATTTTCATTTTGGCTAACGCGACTTTTCTTTTGGTTAATGCAACTTTGCATTTTCTAAATCTGAAATTACTCAGGTTGCTGCAGATCTCTTTTCTTTTTAGGCACGAAGTTCAATACAGAGATTGGCACTTCTTTGCGTGGTTCGAAACCTTCAACAACGCGGCGCTCAATCAAGTGACCAAGACGTTTTTCGATAATGCACAGGTTCTTGAAGTTGTCTTTCGATAGGAAAGAGATCGCTTCACCAGACGCATCAGCACGGCCTGTACGACCAATACGGTGTACATAGTCATCCGCTGGGAATGGGATGTCGTAGTTGACTACGCGGCTTAGGTTATCGATATCGATACCACGAGCAGCAACACCTGTCGCAACTAGATACTTTAGACGACCTTTTTTGAAATCAGCCAGAATCTTTTCACGAATCGCTTGGCTACGTCCACTGTGGAAAGCTTCAGCTTGGATGCCACGCTTTTCAAGTTGAGCAACCAATTTAGCCGCGCCGTGCTTAGTCTCGATAAAGATAAGCGCTTGGTCCCATTCACCGTCAGTGATCATGTGGCTTAATAGCGCAGATTTGCGGTCTTTATCGACGGTTACCAACCATTGCTCAATGTTCGCTTTAGAAGCGTCAGTTTTGGCAATTGAAATCTCTTCCGCTTCACTGATTGCGCTTTTCGCTAGCGCACGAACTGGCGTTGATAGCGTTGCTGAGAACAACAGGTTTTGAATGTTTTGTGGCAAACGCGCGATGATCTTGTTGATGTCTTCGATGAAACCCATGTCTAGCATGCGGTCGGCCTCATCAAGAACCAGAACTTCAACTTCATCAAAGTGAACGGCACGTTGTCCGTACATATCGATCAAGCGACCTGGTGTTGCCACAAGAATATCGACGCCTTCAATAAGACGATCTTTCTGGTGTTGGTAAGACACGCCACCGTACATCGCTAGTGATCTTAGGTTTAGGAACTTCGCGTACTTAGTGATGTTCTGTTCAACCTGAACTGCCAGCTCACGCGTTGGTGTCAGGATAACTGCGCGGATACGTTTTTTACGCTGCGTTTCACCTTTGCTTAGCATTTCTAAGATAGGGAGAACAAAGCTCGCAGTTTTACCTGTACCTGTTTGTGCTGCAGCAATAAGGTTCTTACCAGAAAGAACAATCGGAATTGCTTTTTCTTGAATAGAGGTTGGCTTTTCATAGCCTTGTTTTGCAACGGCTTTAACAATAGGTGAGCTTAATCCAAGCTTGGAAAATGGCATAAGTTTCTCGGTATGATTTGGCTAAATAGCGATGGAAAGGTTTAACAATCTTATACAAGGATAAGATTAATGGCGGCATTCTACCATGTTGCTTGTGTACCGCTAGTAACATAGACACTTTAGTTGGATAATACTGGCTCAATAGCACAACGATAAGGCAAGAATGTAAAGCAAATAGCAAATCCGGTGGAGGATTAATCTCCCACTTATTTTTGCCACTGAATATGCACGATCAGTGATTATTTTGTTTGCTAAAAGAGGTGTTTATCAATTAAGTTGGATCTTGATATTATTTATATCAACAGTTTCATACAGCATATTCCAACTTGAATGAGTAAATAGACCTCCCATTTGGGTTACAGCTATTCTCGTTCCACTAGACGCTTGATTCGGATATCCATTGAACGACGCTAACTTACGTAGACTTCAGCAGCTTATTGCAAAGTATGAATTAGGTGAAGAGTATCACCTAACGATCGATGATCTAGAACACTCGCTATCGACTTCTCGCAGAAACACTTCGATCATTCTTAAATGCTTATCGGAATATCGCTGGATTTGTTGGATTCCGTCCAAAGGAAGAGGGAAGCTTAGCCAGTTTAGAATTTTGGTCAGCTTTCCCGAAGCATTAGAACAAGTGTTAGCGCTTCAGTTAGAGCAAGGGTGTTTTAACGTTATTCCCCGCCTTCTAGAAAGCTATGGTGATGCTGCAATAAAGGCACTGACGCTAGCGACTGAAAAACATAGTCTGTTCAATCAACAACATGACCATTTACTGATCACTCAATATCCGTGGGTTGATAACCTTGATCCAGCAAAAACATACCGAACCGCAGAACATCACATCTTAAGAAGTCTCTACAATACGTTACTCGTCCAAGGCCATGAGGGAAATCCCCAAGCGAGCCTCGCGCACCATTGGAAGGTGGAAGGGCGATTTCTGCATTTTTGGTTGAGACCGAATGTGTTATTCCATGACGGTGAAACTTTAACGGCCAAAGATGTTGCTCAATGTTTGTTACAGTTAAAAAATATCGAAGGGCCAGTACAGTCTTTATTTGATCAGGTCAGTGATGTTCAAGTGGTGGGTGATAAACAACTGACTATTGAGCTGACACACGCAAACCCAATGTTTCTCTATGCTTTGACTAGCCCACACGCGTCTATTTACCGCTGCAAGCGTACTTATTTTTCGAGCGGGCGCAGTGCCTATATCGGAACCGGAGCTTTCTCATTAGACGATTGGAGCGAAGAGTGCTTGGTTCTTAAACGTCACCGAGGTTACTTTGCTCAAAATGCCTTGTTAGAACAGATAACGCTCACCGACATAGAAGGTTTGAATGATCACACCCTGAGTTTTAATCAATCTGGCGTAGCAGAAGAAACCACAATCAATGCACTTTCGTATCTTGCGGTTAATCGTAGAGAAAACTCGGGCATAACCCCTGAAGAACTCGACAGGTTGGTATCGTTTATCAAGTCCAGCAGTAAAGAGTTTGATGCTGATATGGTGACGGATGATCTGTCTTTCTCGCCGAGTAAATTAACATCCAGCAATCCCATTCCTATTTTGACGGGCACGGTTGTATTAACACGACCTAGAATGACGATTCCTTTACTTCAAGATATGGCGGACTGGCTGCAACAAACGATTGTAAAAACGGGTGTCGCTATTGAAGTTGTTGAGCTTACCAATATCAGTGACCCTAGCTCCATGAGTGAGTCGGCAGACTTGTTATTTATTGAAGAAGTTATCGAACAGCCAAAAGAGTATGGTCTTTACGATTGGCTACTTGCTTCATCTGGTCTCAGGTTCATTTTCAACAATTCTGAGATGAAGGCGCATTGCGAGAGAGTTAGAGCTGCTGTCAGTGGCGAGGACCCAATGCGCGAGTTGAAAGAGATTGAAGATTCGCTTTATCAACAGAAGTTACTTTGTCCGTTATTTCACGGCAAAGAGAAGGTTTTTAATAGTGTTGAGGTTCATGGGGTAGAGATTAACCAAACCGGTTATAGTGATTTTTATAAGCTTTGGATAGCCTCGAGCGAGAAGTAATTAGTCCATTTTTAACCCCATTTCCCCATCTTTTAGTTTCTGTTCAAAATGAAAACATGCACGAATCGGCTATCACCCTTTCGTGTTTCTTTCTAATGCCAATCGCTATTATGACTGGCTATGACTATCACAGTCATTTCCGGTCATCCCCCCAATGACAATTCCATTGATAATGTATTTCATTAGGATCTAATCGAATGAAACTTAAGCTTATTTCTATCGCACTTATAGCTGTTGGCCTTACGGCTTGTGGCGGAGGAGGCGGTGGTAGCAACACAAGTGCTCCTGCTCCTCAAACGAGAACCTTACAAGGTGTCGCCATTGACGGGTATATTTCCGGGGCGACCGCGTTTCTAGATATCAATTATAATGGCGTATTAGATGAAGGTGAGCCTAGCAGCATCACGGACCATGAAGGCAGCTATGAGCTATCTTTGACGGGTTCTAACTCAGACTGTATGGACTACGCTCCAATCGTAGTGAACGTGCCAGTAGGCGCTATTGATGCAGACAGCCCAAACACACCGATTACTGAACCTTATCAGTTAATCTTTCCGCCAGTCATGACGGTGAGTTCTGAGCAAGAAATTAAGTCGACTACGCCACTGACAACTGTTTTATGGAATCAGATCCAAGCCGACTTGTATAAAGGTGGTTTAAACAGTTGCTCTGCTTTGAAGCAAGCCGTGAACACCCAAAATAGCATTATCCAAAATGTGAAAGAGCATGACTTCCGAATTGCGAACCGATACAACATCGCAGTAGAGGACTTGTATGGTGATTTCGTTAAAGATCAAAATACTGAGCTCTACGATTTAGCGCAGAAGATGATGCCTGCCATTAAAAAGTCGTATCAAGAGACCAAAGAGATTCAAAAAGAGAACCCGACAGCCCAGCAAGCTTATGTTGACTATTACTGGCAGCATTGGGATTACTCCAAGAAGAACGAAATTAATAAGTGGTATAAAGTTAAAACAGTGATGACTGCGGATAAGCTGATTGTCATTGAACATGAAGTTTCAGCTGACTTGCAGACAGAACTGGCGTTAAATAAGCATGTTGAGCGTAATAGCCAAAAGAAAAATGGTTTGGAATATGACAAAGAAGCTTGGTTCTCATTGGATAGTGATGGAACGGAATATTCATGTTCGGTGAAAGAGACCATCAAGCAACAGATTTTACCTAACTCATTGACTACTTTTGGTGTGATTAACCGTAGCGGGTCTCAACAACCTGATTGGGACAGCTGTTCTCGTCAAGACGTGGGTGCGGGCTTCATGCAAACCTTGTCGGCTGATGTTGTCGGTGACTACAAAGATCAGTTTACTCAGGTACAAGCGAAATTTAATTTTGAGAATAATGCACCACATCCAGAGTGGGTGAATTTGGGTGATTCATTGGGTAGCGTTTCGCGCAGCGACTTTGATGCACTCAACTACCTATCGGTAGATTTTAATGACAACAGTTCATATGGTTCTGACAGCTGGAACCGACATAAGTATGCGTTCATTGAAAATACACCGTTTGATTATACTCAGACGATAACGTCTAAATATTCTCAAGGGAACTGGACTAAAGGTTATTATTACCAGAATGGGACAAGTTTATTTGAGTGTTCAAATGATGGTGTGAATTGGTCAAAAGAGACTTGTAAGTAACGCTGCCGAAGTCGTGACTAAATAATTTTAGATACCTTTATGCAATAAAAAAATCCAGTGTCGACAAGGCACTGGATTTTTAGTTTTGGTTGATCGCGATCTAGCTTTGCTTTATCGAAAGCGCTTAAGCGATCTCAATCTTCTCAGCTTGGTTCTGCTCTACCATTGATAGTGCTAGCGCTTCTGCGGCCTTAATGCCGTCGATACCAGCAGACAGGATACCGCCTGCGTAGCCTGCACCTTCACCAGCCGGGAAGAAGCCCTTAAGGTTGATGCTTTGGAAGTCTTTGCCACGTTTGATGCATACAGGAGAAGACGTACGTGTCTCAACACCGGTAAGTAGGCCGTCTGGCGTAGAGAAACCTTTGATCTTCTTCTCGAACGCTGGGATTGCTTCACGAATCGCTTCGATAGCAAAATCAGGCAGCGCTTTTGAAATATCAGTCAGGTGGATACCCGGCGTGAATGACGGTTGTACTTCACCGATTGCACTTGGATCGCGACCTTTCAAGAAGTCACCGATTTTTTGAGCTGGTGCATCGTAGTTTTCACCACCAAGAACATAAGCGCCGCTTTCTAGTTCACGTTGTAAACGGATACCAGCCAGTGCGTCACCTGGGTAATCACGCTCTGGGTCGATACCTACAACGATCGCGCTGTTTGCGTTACGTTCTGCACGAGAGTATTGGCTCATGCCGTTCGTTACTACGCGGCCTTCTTCAGACGTTGCAGCAACCACAGTACCACCTGGGCACATACAGAAGCTGTATACAGTGCGGCCATTCTTACAGTGGTGAACGAGTTTGTAGTCCGCAGCACCTAGGATTGGGTTGCCTGCGTTCTTACCGAAACGAGCTTCATCGATCATCGATTGCTTGTGTTCGATACGGAAACCAACAGAGAAAGGCTTCGCTTCCATGTAAACGCCACGATCGTACAGCATTTCAAACGTGTCACGAGCACTGTGGCCAACAGCCAATACCACGTGACGAGATTTGATCTCTTCACCGTTAGAAAGCGTTAGGCCAGTGATTTGACCATCTTCCATATGAACGTCGTCAACACGAGTGCTGAAACGGATTTCGCCACCAAGTTCAATGATAGAAGCGCGCATCTTTTCGATCATGGTAACCAGTTTAAAGGTACCGATGTGCGGCTTACTTACGTATAGAATTTCTTCTGGTGCACCCGCAGCAACGAACTCTTCAATTACTTTACGGCCGTAGTGCTTTGGATCTTTAACTTGGCTGTACAGCTTACCGTCAGAGAAAGTACCTGCGCCGCCTTCACCAAACTGTACGTTTGATTCTGTGTTCAGCGTACGCTTACGCCAGAAACCAAAGGTATCTTTCGTACGCTCACGAACTTCTTTACCACGCTCAACGATGATTGGGTTGAAACCCATTTGAGCAAGCACTAGGCCAGCGAATAGACCACATGGGCCAAAACCGATAACCACAGGGCGCTCAGTTTGGTTCTCAACCGCTTTAGCAACAAACTTGTACTCCATATCAGGAGTCACTTTTACGTGCGGGTCGCTAATGAATTGTTCTAACAACTCAGCTTCGTTTTCAACGAGAACGTCAAGCGTGTAGATAAGTAAGATCTTTGATTTCTTACGAGCATCGTAGCCACGTTTAAAGATATTAAAAGAGAGTACCTGATCAGAGTTAATACCAAGTTTCGCTTCAATAGCGTCTTGAATAGCAGACTCTTCATGGTCTAGTGGGAGTTTAATTTCGGTTAAACGTATCATTTCGATGTCTCGTTTTTATAGGTGTCTTAGCTAGATCGTTTCTTAATACAGAGTTTGATGGAAACGCTGATGTTCAAAGAAGCGATAAGCTCACAATGGCGCGCATTTTACGAGAAATTGATTTATCTGTCATACTAATTTGGAAACATGGAGCAAATAGACACGATATTAGAGCCGTATGATGTTGAATTTTGCTTTGGGATGAGTATTATCCCCATTCTTCAATTTTGACTAACTTATAGAGCAGAGCATCATGGCATTTGTCGTAGGCGATAATTGTATTCAATGTAAATACACAGACTGTGTGGCAGTGTGCCCCGCAGATGCGTTCCATGAAGGCCCAAATTTCATGGTAATCAACCCAGTCGAATGTATTGATTGTGGCTTGTGTGTACCTGAATGTGATGCTCAAGCAATCTTCCAAGAAGACGAACTGCCAGAAGATCAAAAGATCTTCATCGAAGTGAACGCAGAGCTCGCTGAGATTTGGCCTGTGCAAACGGAAGTAAAAGCACCAATGGATGACGCTGAAAAGTGGAATGGTGTGTGTGATAAGTTGGCAATGCTAGAAAAGTAATTGTTGAAAAGAACTCAAATAAAAGGCGTACTGATTTAATCAATACGCCTTTTTTAATATCTGAACACTGTCGATTGGCTAGTTAGCTTAGAGGTCTAGCAGTGCTGACGACGCATGTTGTCGAGAATAATGCCTGTCGCCATTGCAACGTTCAAAGACTCTGCGCCACCGAATGCTGGAATCGTAATCTTATCAGTCACGTATTTAGCCGCGTGTTCACGGATGCCGTGAGACTCACTGCCCATCAATAAAATGCCGTTAGCAGTAAACTCAGTCTTATGAACACTTTCGCCTTCTAAGAAAGCACCGTAAACCGGTAGGTTCGCTTGCTCTAAGTAAGCTGGTAAGTCTGTTTGGCTTACGTGTACGCGGCCAAAGCTGCCCATAGTCGCGCTGATCGTTTTAGGGTTGTATGGGTCTGCGCAATCGCTGCTCGCAACGATATGCTTGATGCCGTACCAGTCTGCTACGCGAATAATCGTACCTAGGTTGCCAGGGTCTGAAACGCCATCAAGCGCAATCATCAGTCCTGTTGCTTCTGGTAGTTCAAACGTTGGGATCTCAACAACTGCAATCGCGGCATTGTTACTCACCAAAGTACTTGCTTTGGTTAGATCATCCAGCGAGGCTTCAACACAATCAAACTCAATCAGTGAAGCATGATTTTCAGATAAGAAATCAGCGGTAGCAAAGACGTTCTTCACGACTAAGTCACTATTGAACAGCTCAAGAACGTTCTTTTCACCTTGAACTAGAAACAGGCCGTGGGCTTTACGTTGTTTCTTTTGGCCCAAAGCACGAAGGAGTTTTAATTGGTTTTTTGAAATCATGTTTTTATCCTAGATATAAGCCCGCGCATTATAGAGCAAAGGTTAGCGAACCAAAAGCGTGATGACTCAATGCGATCCATATAAAAAGCAAAAGCAACCTACTTAAAAAAGAAAAGCGCACTAAATAGCGCGCTCTTATGGGATTTACTCACCTAAGTTAAGTTGAACTGACAGCCTAATACGGAGCCGGGTAGCGTTTAAATACTGTGTTGATATCAGTCAGGATCTCTTCTGATAGCGGTTTACTGAAAGCGGCTACGTTCTCTTTTAGCTGCTCCATCGTAGTTGCACCAATGATGGTGGACGTCACCCCATCAACTTGATTACACCATGCCAATGCCAGTTGGCTCGGAGTAAATCCATGAGCGTTTGCTACTTCAACATAGCCTTTAACCGCTTCGTTGGCAGATTCAGTGTCACGGAAAATGCCTTTACGTTGCATGTAAGTCCAACGGCTGCCTTCCGGTCTTGCGCCATCGATGTACTTTCCACTCAACATGCCTGCAGCTAAAGGTGACCATGGCAGGTAAGCGACATCTTCATGCACACAGTTCTCAATCAGATATGGCCAGTCTTTTGCGTGCAGTAGGCTAAATTCATTCTGAATCGAAACCATACGTGGCAAATCGTGTTTTTCACTCAGCTTGAGGTAAGTGTTAATGCCCCAAGTAGAATCATCTGAAAGCCCGACATGGCGAATTTTACCCGCCTTAATACAGCTTGCCAGTGCTTGTAGGATTTCCAACATCTCAGCTTCATGCTGCTTTCGGTCAATATCACTAAATCGAATGTGATTCGGGAAATGCTTACCAAAGTGAGGTGTAGTGCGATTTGGCCAGTGAAGTTGGTAAAGGTCGATATAGTCTGTTTGTAGGCGTTTTAATGATGCATCAACGGCTGCGATCACGGCTTCACCTGTTATCGGCCCACCATCTCGAACCCAAGGAAGCCCTGGCCCGGCAATTTTGCTCGCAATGATCAACTCTTGTCGACGCTGTGGGTTACGCGATAACCAGTTACCAATGATCGCTTCTGTTTTTCCGTAGGTATCTGGAGAAGGTGGAACCGCGTACATCTCTGCAGTATCGATAAAGTTAATACCTTGGCTTAATGCGTATTCGATCTGTTGGTCGGCTTGCTGCTGCGTATTTTGTAGCCCCCAAGTCATGCTGCCAAGACAGATACGGGAAACGGGAATTTGACTACTTCCTAGCTTTGAATATTCCATTGAATTCGGGGTTCCTGTGGTTAGGTTCTCTGGTACTCGCATTATAGTTTTGAAAAGAGGGCGAGTGAGGAATGAAAACGAATATGAATTATTAGCACAAAATGACACGACAAGGTATGGCATCGGGGAGTTTAGTGAGTCATTTCTCAGCGCTGCAAGCTAGTGTGTGCAATGCGTGAAAATACATTCGCGAGAAACTATGAGCCAATTGGTGATCGAGAAGTGAAGAACAACAAGCAATGAGCGAAGGTTTAATGTTCAGCTTGTTTGGGAGTGGGGGAGAGGAGAACAGATCAAAAATAAAAAAAAGCTCTACCGGATAGAGCGTAGAGCTTTTTTATAGGGGTCTTAATAGTGCTAGGTATTCATTGAGTTACGAGGTCGCGTTTGTGTCTAATCCACCCTGGATCTGCGCCTGTCTTAGAGCTTCCTGCCTTTGAACTTCTTTCTCAGTTAATACTGGTCGAAGCGTTTCCTCAGAGGCTTGAGGAGAGAAAATGAAATATTTATTAATCGTCATAACTGTGTCTCCGTGTAACGTATGACAGATTCTGCATCAAGGATAAATTGTGATCATCATCCACTTTGTACTTTTGTTAGGCTGAGAGCGGAGGGCGTAGAATGCGTACAAAGCGATCTCTTATCATCCGTATGCAATGTTGAACTGACGAAACCCTCTGTTTTCAAGTATAGGAAGCGCATCTAATTTCGCACAATAATGATTTAGAGCAATTACATACATGGTCAGGGGCGTAAGATGAAAACCCTCGCTACTGACTCTGTGCTCGTATTTATTTAACGATGTATCACTTATCGACATAATAATTAAGTCAGTAAATCAATTACTTAATCCATGGTGAGATGAATTATGGAAAAGCTTGTAGAACGTTTTCTGAATTACGTTACTTTTGATACCAAATCCGATCCTTCTAATCAGCAATGCCCAAGTTCACCGGGTCAAATTACCTTTGCTGAAGCCTTAAAGTTAGAATTGGTGGCATTAGACTTAGTTGATGTGTCTTTAGATGACAATGGATACTTGATGGCGAAACTGCCGTCGAATGTCGATTACGATGTGCCTGCGATTGGCTTTGTGGCGCACATGGATACCGCTCCTGACGCATCAGGCGCCAACGTGAAACCACAAGTGATTAAAGATTACCGAGGTGGAACGATTGAATTAGGGGAAAGTGGCGAGAGTTTGAACCCAAGCCAGTATCCAGATCTTGATTCTTTACATGGTCACGACCTGATTACGACTGACGGCACAACTCTGCTTGGTGCCGACAACAAAGCGGGCATCGCTGAAATCATCAGTGCAATTGCTTACCTGAAAGCGAATCCAGACATCAAACACGGCGACATCTGCATTGGTTTCACGCCGGATGAAGAGATTGGTCGCGGTGCGAACCTGTTTGACGTTGAAAAATTTGGCGCCGAGTGGGCGTACACCATCGATGGTGGCCCAGTAGGGGAGTTGGAATTTGAGAACTTCAATGCCACGAGCGCCGATGTTATCTGTCATGGCGTGAACGTTCACCCGGGCACCGCAAAAGATAAAATGGTGAACTCGATGAACATTGCAGCGCAATTCCAATTGATGATGCCTGCGCAAGAAACACCAGAGTGCACAGAAGGTTATGAAGGCTTCTACCACCTGAAATCGGCGGAAATGGGTGTGGCTCACTCTGAACTGGGATACATCATCCGTGATTTTGAACGTGAGGGTGTAGAAGCACGTAAAGCATTCATGCAGCAGAAAGTCGATGAGCTGAATGAGCGCCTTGAGAAAGGCCGTGTTGAGCTGGTGCTAACCGATAGCTACTTCAACATGAAAGAGATGGTTGAACCGCATCAACATATTATTGAATTGGCCAAGCAGGCGATGATTGAGTGCAATGTCGAGCCAATGGTTAAACCAATCCGAGGTGGTACAGACGGTGCTCGCTTATCTTTCATGGGGCTACCATGTCCGAATATCTTTACTGGCGGTTACAACTTCCACGGTATTCATGAGTTCATTACCATTCAAGGCATGGAGCAAGCGGTAAAAGTGATTGTTGAACTGTCACAACGTACAGCAACGCATTACCAAAAATAGAACATCAGAGCGTTATATCTCTTTGTATTTTTGAGAGTATTCAATAATACTCTCTTTAAGCATAAGGGAGTACGCGATGAAAAAGTTAGTTTTACTTTGCACCCACTTAGCCGTGGGTGCTGTTGGTTTTGGGCTAGGTGTTTACGCATTGCCTATCTTGATTGAGCCTGATTCTCCTTCCTCAAGTTCTGTTGAAGCGATCAGTGAGCAGGCTATCTACACGGGCGAGTTCACTAAAGATCGACAAGACAGTGACTTCTTGCACTGGGGAGAAGGCATCGTCTCAGTATCCGAAAGTGCGATCGCTTTTGAAGGTGAATTGGCGCCGGGACCTGATTACAAGGTTTATCTCTCGCCTAAGTTCATTGAAACCGAGCACGCTTTCAATGACAGCAAGAACGAGTTATTGAGAGTCGGAGATGTGAAAACATTCGACCGCTTTATGGTTGAGCTTCCCGAAGGTACTGATCTTAATCGATTTAATACGGTTGTGATTTGGTGTGAAACTTTTGGCCAATTTATTACTTCTGCCAAGATAAAGTGATAGCCTTACCAATAGCTGATTTAGGCACGTAAAAAAGCGCTCTATTTTTGAGCGCTTTTTCATAGCGAAGTCTCCGCTAATCGTTGTAAAGCTCGTCGTTGTAATGCTAAGGAATAAGTAATGGAAAAAGTGTGGCAAGTAATTGATTTTCTACTCGCTCATAAGTTTATTTTTAGTGCGTTGATTATCACTATTATTTTGATCATTCGCCGAATCACCTTGTCTCAAATAAGAGGTGATGTTGCTTTCCTTAGCGAAGACCAACGTAACTGGATGTCACGAACCAAAAACGGCACATTCGCGATTATTGTTGTGACGTTATTTGTGTTGTGGAAATCCGAAATCAGTGAGTTTGCACTGTCAGTTACGGCCATAGCGGTTGCTATAGTCGTCGCATCTAAAGAGATCATATTGTGCTTCACAGGTTCTATTCAGCGTGCGAGTTCTCGTTCATTTAGAATTGGCGACTGGATCGAAGTGGGTAAAATCAGCGGTGAAGTGATTGAGCACAATCTGATGGCGACCGTGATTCAAGAAATCGATTTGTATCATGGGCAATATCACTTCACTGGCAAGACAGCCACGCTGCCTAATAGCATGTTCTTCACTTATCCGGTTAAGAACCTCAACTTTATGAAGCGCTATGTTTATCATAACTTTTTTGTGACGGTGAAAGACTTTGTAAACCTATACCCTATGGTGCCGGGTCTTATTGTGAAAATTGAAGAGCATTGCGAAGAGTTTATCGATGTTGCTCGCCGTTACAACGGTGTGATCGAAAAGCACGCTGGTGTTGACCTTCCGGGTTCTGAGCCTCACATCCATATCACAAGCAGTTCGACAGGTGAGCAAGAAGTCCATTTTATGATTTTCTGTCCAACCGAGAAGGCGGTTCATCTAGAGCAAGAGATTCGTAAAGATTTCATGGAAGCATACGCTGAAGCATTTCCTGTCAGTGCTTAATCCTGCAGTCCGCTGAGCCCCAAACAAAAGAAAGCCGAGAGCGATAATATCGACTCTCGGCTTTTTTGTTCTAACTATCTGTTCGTTTAATCTAGGTCAGCCAGTGGCAACCAATCGACTTTTACGCCTGCTTGTTCAAACATATCTTGGCTCACTTTGATTTTGTCTCCCCAGCGAGAAAGAAAGTCTTCACTTTGCTCTGGGCAGTGAACCGCAGAAATACCGGTTTGGATGATTTTCGCTGCGCAGTTTGGGCAAGGGAAGTGAGTCACCCAGATTTCACAGCTGTCCAAATCACGCTTGGCGAATAAGATCGCATTTTCTTCAGCGTGAAGTGTCTTGAGGTACTTCATCTCTCTGTCATCAGTATCCGCACTATCAGACACGCCATGTGGGTAGCCATTAAAACCAACAGAAACAATGCGGTTGTGCTTAGTGATTACGGCGCCGACTTGAGTTGAAGGATCTTTACTCCAAGAACCGACCAATTCCGCCATTTGATAGAAACGTTTAGCCCATTTTGAAATCATGAGAATTCCTTAACAATTAAATGTGAATGCTTATCTGTCTGACAATACATTATGTTAGACAATATCCATAGAGAACAAAAGCTGAGAGATTGATTTACTTAGGAATTGTAGCGTGTTTGTAATCACTTTATAAGCACTTGGTTTCAATTAACATATTGATACACTTTGGGCAGTTATAATTGATATTCCTCGGACAATGGTAACAGAGGTGTTACGTAAATTTTATGCTGTTCAAATACTAATAAGTGACGGTATAACCATGCGTAAAAAGTTGATCCTTACTGCTCTTGCAAGCTCTCTTATTCTTGCTGGATGTGGGCAAGATGCTCAGAATGCCAAGCAAGCGCCTTTACCTCTCGTAGCTGTACAGGATGTTAGCGTCGTTTCTCACCAACAAAGTAAGTCGTACATCGGTCGTATTGAAGCCGTTGAAGACACGGCAATTACTGCACAAGTTTCTGGCTACCTGCAAAGCCGCCATTTCAAAGAAGGCCAAATGGTCGAGAAGGGGCAATTGCTTTACTCAATTGAGCCTTCATCATTTGAAGCAGAAGTAGCAAGCGCGAAAGCGGCTGTTGCTCAAGCGAATGCCAACCTTAAAAAAGCCGAACTTGATTTCAATCGTGGTAAGAACCTACTTCCTAAGGGCAGTATTTCTCAATCTGAATTTGATGCATTAACGGCAAACCTATTAGGTTCTCAAGCACAGTTAGAAGCAAGCCAAGCTCAGTTAAACGCCGCGAATGTCCAACTTTCTCACACCAAAATTATCGCGCCTTTCTCTGGAAGAATCAGTGACACTAAAGTAAGTAAAGGTGACCTAGTTTCACCGTCTTCAGGTGTTCTGACAACTTTGGTTAGCCTAGACCCAATCCATGCATCGTTCAGCATCAGTGAGCGTGAGCGTATTGAGCTGGGTATGGACCGCATCGAAGGCGATGGCAGCAGCGACTCTGCAGGTGTTGAAGTTCAGATCATGCTTGAGAACGGTGAAGCGTTCGAACATCTAGGTCAGCTTGACTTCTTGGGCAACCGTATCAACCTTAATACTGGTACGATCGCGATGCGTGCGATTGCTGATAACCCGAATCAGCAACTACTTCCAGGCCAACACGTTCGCGTTGATCTACGTGAAAAACAACCTATTGATGTTGTGACTATTCCTCGTCGTGCAGTGCAAACCGACCTCGAAGGCGACTTCGTGATGGTATTAGTTGAAGGAGAAGCCGAACCCGTTGCTGAGCGCAGAAACATCGAAATGGGTCGTCAGGTTGAAGGTGGTGTGATTGTTCATTCTGGATTAGAGAAAAACGACGCAGTCATCACTCAAGGCCTACAGCGTGTACGTAATGGTATGTCTGTTCGTATTCAAGCTTCTGCTGAACAAGCTGAGTAAGGGGACTATTTATGTTAAGTCGTTTCTTTATTCAAAGGCCTAAGTTCGCCCTTGTTATATCCATAATCTTAACGCTGGCGGGTGCGATTTCTCTCGCTATCTTGCCAGTGGCTGAATATCCAAAAATTAGTCCACCGTCGGTCAGTGTGTCGGCATTCTACACGGGCGCAAGTGCTGAAGTGGTGGAACAGGCGATAGCCGACCCCATAGAAACGTCGGTTAACGGCGTTGAAGATATGATCTACATGTCTTCTAAAAGCGCTAACGATGGTTCATACAACCTTAATGTGACCTTTGATGTTGGTACTGACCCAGATATGGCTCAGGTCAACGTTCAGAACCGAGTTGCTCAAATCGAATCGAAGCTTCCGCAAGAAGTTCGAATGGTGGGTGTCACCGTTAAAAAGCGTTCACCAGACCTTTTGATGGTATTGAACTTCTATTCGCCAAACGGTGAGTACGACGATCAATTCTTGATCAACTACGTTAACCTAAACATTAAAGACCAACTGGCTCGTGTGAAGGGCATCAGTGAAGTTAACGTGTTGGGTGGTGGTGAATACGCGATGCGTGTTTGGTTAGATCCTGAGAAAATGGCTAACCTCAATATCACCACTTCAGACGTGAATCGCGCGTTGGCAGAGCAGAACGTTCAAGTTGCTGCAGGCCGTATTGGTGCTGCACCTTATAACAACGCACAAGAAGTGCAGTTCAACTTGGTAACAAAAGGCCGATTAGAAACAGCTGATGAGTTTGAAAATGTTGTTCTTCGTGCAACTCAAGACGGTTCAACGGTTTACTTAAAAGACATTGCACGTGTTGAGCTTGGTAAAAAGTTCTACGACGGTAATGGTAAATACCGTGGTCAAGATGCGTCGATCGTAACGCTGTCACTTCAATCAGACGCTAACGCGCTGGAAAGTGGCAAAGCTGTGATGGCGATGCTGGAAAACTTAAGCAAGAACTTCCCAGAAGGCGTGGCGTATGAAGCAAGTTACGACACTACACTGTTTGTTGCTGAGTCGATCAAAGGGGTAGTAAAGACCTTAATCGAAGCCATCTTGCTGGTTATTGCGGTAACGTACCTGTTCTTGGGTAGTGCGCGTGCAACCTTGATTCCTGTAGTTGCGATTCCGGTATCTTTGATTGGTACGTTTGCCATCATGCAGATGACGGGTTTCACTATCAACACGGTAACCCTGTTTGGTTTGATACTAGCGATTGGTATCGTAGTAGATGATGCGATCTTGGTTATCGAGAACGTTGATACCACAATGGCTAAAGACCCAACCATTTCACCGCGTAAAGCCACGCTTATTGCGATGAAAGAAGTAACGGGGCCGATCATTACGTCGACCTTGGTTCTACTTGCGGTATTCATCCCTGTTGCAATGCTTCCTGGTATTACTGGCATCATGTACCGTCAGTTCGCTCTGACTATCTGTATCGCGGTTGTTATCTCTTCAATTAACGCATTAACGCTATCACCTGCATTGTGTTCACTGGTTCTTAAGCAGGGTGGTGGTAACACGGCGCGTTGGTACCAAGCGTTTAACCGTGGTCTAGAGTCTGTTACTAACAAATACGGTCAAGTGGCTGGCTTCTTAGTTAAGAAAGGCGTTCTGCTGTTCACTTTCTTCTTTGTGGCTTTGGCGGCTGTGACTTATTTTGCGAAGACAACGTCTACGGCGTTTGTACCTCAAGAAGATAAAGGCATTTTGCTGGTTAACGTTCAGCTTCCTGACGCGGCATCCTTGTCTCGAACCGAAGAAGTGACTAAGCAGCTGCTTGAAATGGTTGAACAAGAGCCGGGTGTTGATGGCGTAACACTGGTTAACGGCTACGCATTTATGACGGGCGCTTCTGCGTCGAATGGTGCGTCAATGTTCATCAAGCTTCACGATTGGGACATGCGTAATGCACTGGATGGTCAACACTCTGCTCAGGCTATCTCACAGCGTATTAATGGTCGTGCTGCGACTGAACTTCCTCAAGCTGTCGTGTTTGCGATGGGGCCTCCAGCAGTACCGGGTATGGGTGCAGCGTCTGGTTTTGAATTCGTTCTTGAAGATACATTAGGTCGTAGCCGAACTGATCTAGCGATGGTTATGAATGACGTGATTGCAGAGGCCGCTAAACAGCCCGAGATTTCACATACATTCAGTACCTTCCGTGCCAATGTACCGCACTACTATGTCGACATTGACCGTGAGAAAGCGCAGCAACTTGGTATTCCGTTGTCGGAAATCTTCCAAACACTACAAGGTAACTTAGGTTCTCTGTACGTGAATGATTTCACCATGTTTGGTAAAAACTTCCGCGTAACCATGCAAGCTGACAGTGAACACCGTAGCAGCATGGATGACCTACAACGATTCCACGTTCGTTCGTCTAATGGCGAGATGATCCCGTTAAGCACATTGGTGACTTACGACCAGATCTTCGAACCAGATGTAGCATGGCGTTACAACATGTACCGCAGTGCCGTGATTCAAGGTCAACCTGCAGAAGGTTACTCAAGTGGTGATGCGATTGCGGCAATGGAACGCGTAGCTGCAGAAGTATTGCCTCAGGGGTATCAGTACGAATGGACAGGCATGGCTTACCAAGAAGTACTAGCAGGTAACCAAGCGATCTTTGCTTTCGCACTGGCTCTGATCTTCATCTACCTGTTTATGGTGGCTCAATACGAGAGTTGGACAATTCCGATTGCGATTATCCTCGTGGTACCTGTCGCAACCTTAGGCTCCTTCTTGGCATTGAATCTAACGGGCACTCCGCTGAACCTTTATGCACAAATAGGTTTGGTTCTCTTGATAGCCTTGGCCGCGAAGAACGCAATCTTGATTGTGGAATTCGCAAAGGTAGAGCGTGAAGAGAAAGACGCACCGATTGAAGATGCGGCGGTGAAGGGCGGTACTTTACGTTTCCGTGCTGTGAACATGACGTCTTGGTCGTTCATCTTAGGTATCTTCCCGCTTATCTTTGCTGCGGGCGCAGGTCACGTGAGTCAGAACTCTTTGGGTATTTCACTGATCGGCGGCCTGTTATGTGTGTTACTGGCGGGTACGTTCCTAATCCCTGGCTTCTACGCATTCGTGCAACGTAAGCGTGAGAAAGCACACGGTGGTAATACCAAGCTGGTTCCGCTTGATGACGAATAGGGGATTGAGTGTCTTGTAAGATTCGTCTCTTACAAGACCAACCCTCGGAAAACTAATTCCTTGTAAAAACTGAGGTTTAGCATTGCGCTAAGCCTTTTTTATTCCACTTATGAATAAAAACGCCTTTTATATAAACAAATGTTTGTCATGTGATAGAGCTAACACTCTAATTTGGGTTTTGTAATAAAATGATGTTTTATTGGTAAGTATATGTTTAATATGATTTTAACAAGGTTCAGCTAACGGTTGTATGCTCGAAAACATTTGCACAATAGTGTGAAGTGTTTCAAAATTACGAAGTTATATTGAAATTTTTTGTGCATTGAGGTTCTTATGAAAGTCATTGATTTATTTAAACACCGAGGCGATAGCATGTCTTCGCAACACTCAGAGTTTATGCAATGGATGTCTCCAGCTCTTAGAGATTACTGGGGCGACTTTCTTAATCGTACGCAAAATAGCCATTTCTTTGCGTGGGTTCGTGATCACCACAAACCTGCTGTCAATGAAGATGCACCAGAGATGCCGGTGGAACAGCCGATCGTACTTAAGCCAGAAGCACAACTTGTGTTTGATGAGCTTAATCAACAGATCGGTGAAGTCATCCATACTGGCGACTGGATCAATGTAAGTCAAGACCGTATTAACCAGTTCGGCCTTGTTACTGAAGATATGCAGTGGATTCACACTGAGCCTGAAAAAGCGGAAACAGACTCTCCGTTCAAAACAACCATCGCACATGGTTTTTTAACTTTATCTCTGCTTCCTCGATTGACTGACAGTGTTGACCCTGACAAGTCTCAATTCCCAACAGCGAAGATGGTCGTAAACATTGGTCTTAACCAAGTACGTTTCCCATACCCTGTTAAATCGGGCAGTAATGTTCGTGCTAAAAGTACGCTAACAAAAGTAACGCCAATTAAGAAAGGCCTAGAGATTGAACGCGAAATTCGCGTCGAAATCGAAGGTATTCGTCGTCCTGGCGCTGTGATCGTTTCAGTGATTCAACTTCACTTCTAAACGAACCATATAGATTCCAAAAAAAAGAGAGAGCTTAATGCTCTCTCTTTTTTTTCATAAGATAAAACTCACTCACTTATTTAATGCGAGTGTAGCCGTACTCTTCGATAAGGTCTTGCCCTTGCTTTGACTTCACGAACTTGATGAAGTCTTTGCTCTCGTCAGAAACTGAGTCTGTCTTGTGCAGCAACAAGAATGGGCGAGCCAATTCATAGCTGTGGTTAGCAATGTTCTTAGATGTTGGCTCTACGCCTTCAAATGTAATTGCTTTAATCGAACGGTCGATTGAACCAACAGAGATAAAACCAATCGCGTGTGGGTTATGGTTAACAATCGTTTTAACCATGCTGTTGCTGTTTACAACCAAGTTATTTGGGTTGATGTCAGACACTAGACGGTCATTAATGATCTTCGTTAAACCAAGCAAGCTTTCGAAGCTATAGCGTGAGCCAGAAGACGCTTCGCGAGTGACAACTGCGATAGGCTGATCTGCGCCACCCACAGCTTTCCAGTTCGTGATTTTGCCTTTGTAGATATCGAACAGCTGCTCACGTGTAACGTTGCTTACAGCGTTTGAGCGGTTAGTTACTACAGCTAGGCCGTCAAAGGCAATTGGAAATACCTTCAACTTCTCGTCTTGTTCGCGGTCGGTTAAATAACGCGAGCTCATACCGATGTCAGAGACACCTTTATTAACCATGGTAATACCTGCTGTAGAACCAATGCCCTGAACCGCAATATAGTTATCAGGGTGAGTCTTGTTGTACTCCTCAGCTAATACATCCATCACTCGTGATACTGAAGTGGAGCCCGAAATAGTGGTTTCTTGTGCTAAAGCAGCATGAGAAGACAGGGCTAAGGATAAAAGAGAGGCAAGCGCGACTCGTAACATAAACAACTCCTAGTTAATAACATTTGTCGCATATGATAGGTCGGTTATATGACACTTTTGTGAAATTCCATACTCTCGATGTATAGCTGTTCGCTTGATGAGTCGTAGCTTTCTGGGTTTCCGAAAGCAAGATTCGTTTCTGGGAGCAGGGCAGGTATTTTGATTACGCTTGTTCGCTAAAATGTTTGTTGAGTCCTAAGCTAAGTAGAGGAATTCACTACTTAGAAGTTTCTATGAAGTTTCTATGAAGTTACAAGGGGTGTTATGTCCGTCATTCATATCGAGCTGAATCGTCTTTTAATTGGGGCCGAGAGGCTCTGTACATCTCGAAATCGAAGTTTACCTGTCGAGCTAGGCAAATCCCTATATGAAGAGTGTGAGGGTGGTGTGCTGTTTTCTCAGGCGCATTATCTACTCGACTCATCTCACAGTGATTATACAAACGAGATCGTCTGCGTGACTTTTGATGAGTCGCTGTCTTGTTGGTTAGTGATGGTGCCGCTTGAAGGGGATGTCGAAACCGACTCTGTGAATTGGGCGCCGTATCCGTACCTTCCTAAATCGAAGGATCTTGATGCTATTTTGGCGGAAATAGAAAAAGACCCTAAATCGTACTTCTGGTCATAGTCACTCTGTTTTCACGTTTGCTGGTGGCCTGCTCGCAAAGCTGAATCAATGAGTATCAAAACTCAACCACTGAATCCCAAAGCCAAATCATCTCATCCCACACCCAAGTGGCTTAATATTGAAGCCACTTGGTTTACACCAGTTCCCAACTAAGACGTCCACATCAATCTATCGCTTTGTTTCTTTAAACTTGCGGCTTTACGCTCTGCAGTTGTGCTTGTGCCACTAGCGATCGGAAGTCTTTTGGTGTTTTTCCGTGATACGTTTTAAAGGCCGTGCTGAAGTGAGCGGCACTTTTAAAGCCTGACTCATACGCGATTTGAGTGATCGACTTATCCGATGTTCTTAGCTGAGTGGCTGCATGAGCAATACGTTTTATCTTTAATAAGTTTGAGAACGACAGATCTTCAGCCGATAAGCGACGTTTAAGCGTAGCCGGTGACATTCCCATGTAACTGGCGAGCGTATCCAAAGAGATATTGTTTTCAATGTTTTGCTCGATGTAATGAATGACTCTTTGGGTCACGGTTAACCTTGAAGCTCGAGCAATAATAGCCAATAGAGCTGGGTACTGTTCCACCATCAAAGACAGCAAACTTAAGCCTAATTGAGTGAGTGCGTAGTCATTCTGAGAAGAAGAGTTGGCCAGTGACATGATGAGATCTTTCAACTGACAGAGCTCAGTATCCGTTTGATTGAACTTAATGTACTTGTCTGGGATTCGAGCGGACTCTAAATCGCTGAACTGATTAATGAACTTTTGAAAGATAGCCAAATCAAAATCTAAGCAGGTTGCGCTGAATTCGCCATTTTCAGTGTTAACCGTGATGTCTTTAATCTGACCAGAATTGTAAAGGGTGAAATCTCCCGCTTGCAACGAGGCTTGAGTACCATTGGGCAACACAAAAGAAATGCTGCCTTTCGACACTATAAAGATACCGTTTTTAGAGGCAGGATAACGTTCTCGTCTCCTGGGAATGAAGTTTCTGAACTGAGTAACTGTGATTGATGACATAGTGAGCTTCTTTGACGTTGTAAATTGATTGCTTATTGATTGTTTTTTTTAAGTATTGTTTAAGCATGAGACATTTACAAAAAAGGCGCTAATAATTAGCGCCTTTAGAAGTGAACCTTTGAAGCTTTTGACCTTGAAAGCTTTGACCTTGAAAGCTGTAGCTGTTAAAGCCTTTAAGCTTCGGTTTCGTTTGTCGTTTCAGGCACGCTAGGCAAGTCCGCAAATACTTGAGTAGGTTTTGCTACTAAGTTACGGTTTTCCTGATTAACTTCAGAGAGAACTACTTCTAAAACGTCTCCCAGTTTGTATACCATTTCTTTATCGATAGATACAGTACCCATATCACCGTTGCACTCTATTCTTTCTTTATTATTAAGAATGAGAGATCCAGGGATAAATGCAGCAGCACCATTTTCAAGTAAACGTACACGCATACCTGCACGGTTAATATCGAAAATCTCAGCTTGGAAACGAGTTTCTTCTGCTGGAGCATTGGCTAGAGTGCGAGCATACAACCAATCGCCAACATTACGCTCAGCCATGCCGTGGTGACGGCGGTGCAGGGCAAGTTCATCACCGATAGTTTCATCTGGTGTTTGAATTGGCGCTTTACCTAAGATGTGTGCTTTAAGCATACGGTGGTTAATCATGTCGCCATATTTACGAATTGGAGAAGTCCAAGTTGCGTAAATATCTAATCCCATCGCGTAGTGCGGTGCAGGCTCATTGCTGATCTCGCTATACGCTTGGAATTTACGAATACGGTTGTCGTAGTAGCTGTTATCTAAAGAACCTAACCAACGACGTAGAGTAGCAAAACCTTCTAGAGAAATGATTTGCTCTTCAGTGAACGGCGTTTCCGCTTGCGGGTTTACCAGTTCAAGAACGTCGGAGATTTTCTCAGCCTTGAAACCAGAATGGCAGTTAAACACACCTTGGTTGAAGCTCTCTTTTAGTACTCGGCCCGCACAGATGTTCGCGCTGATCATTGATTCTTCAACCAGCTTGTTTGCGCTACGACGCATGTCAGCGTGGATAGCGACAACATCGTTATCTTCGCTCAGTTCAAAGCGGTAGTCAGGGCGATCTGGGAACACAACAGCGTTTGCTGAGCGCCATGCTGAACGTGCTTGAGCAAATTGGTGAAGATCAGAAACAATTGCAGCAATCTCTTCTGATGGTTGCCATTTCTCTGATGCACCTGTTTCTAGCCAGTCTGATACGTTGTCGTAAGCAAGACGAGCATGAGATTTGATGTTTGCAGCGAAGAAGTTAATGTCATCACCGATAACGCCATCTTTAGATACCGTTACTGTGCAGCAAAGTGCAGGACGAACTTCGTTCTCGATCAGTGAACATAGGTTGTCAGCAAGATCACGAGGCAACATTGGGATGTTGCGACCAGGAAGGTAGATAGTGAAACCGCGCTCGCGTGCCACTTTATCCATCGCATCATCTGGAGAGATGTAAGCCGTTGGATCAGCAATTGCGATAGTCAGTTCAAAATCACCGTTCTCTTTCTTCTTCGCGTAAAGCGCGTCATCCATATCTTTTGTGCTTTCGCCATCGATAGTCACAAAAGGGACGTGTGTCATGTCTACACGTTCAAGATCGGCGTCATCGTTGATTAGCCAGTTGTCGATGCCTTCAGGCTCACTGTTTGGTAGATCGTTTTGTGCCAGCGTTACCCACCAAGGTGCAATCTTGTCGTCAGCGTCTGTGATTTTCTCAGAGATCTGAGCCAAGAAACCATTGTCACCTTTTAATGGGTGTTGAACGATATGAGCAACAACCCAGTCACCTTCTTTAAGCGTTTCAGGGTTTAGACCCTTCATTGCTTTCGCTTTAAGTTGCAGTTTTTTGAGCTGCGGGTGATCAGGAACAACGTTCAATCGGCCTTTGAAAAGCTTAACTCGTGCAATAAAGCGAGTAAGACCTTGTTCAACCAATTCCTCAGGCTCTGCTACTTCGCGCTCTTTCTCTGTGCGAATGATGGCAATCACCTTGTCACCGTGCACACATTTCTTCATGTACGGAGGCGGGATAAAGAAGCTTGTTTTGCTATCAACTTCGAGAAAACCAAAACCTTTTTCAGTGGCTTTGATGGTACCTTCCTTTTTAGGGAGGGTTTCTTGGATTTGCTGCTTGAGCTGAGCGAGTAGAGGATTATCTTGAAACATTTTGACTTTTATCTATCGAGGACAATTGAGCACACTATAATCATTGCGAGGCTTGATTACTACTTAAAGGCGAAGTGAGCGTTAATTAATTGCCCTCTTATTTAACTAGGTCAATTTGCTAGGAGATGGGTGCTGTGACGAGATATTCATCAAGTTTTGACGATATGATAACCAGTATTGATGTAAAAGCGAAAAATATGTGATGTATTTCAATTTTTTCTGGATTTTTTTATGCATTTAGGGAATAATCCGCCTCCCTTAGACGTCCCTAATGGCTTGAAGTGTTTTATTACTGCTTCGTAACTCTGAATGGAATCAGTATCTGATTGGATCAGTATTGGAATTGATAGAGCTCCCGGGACCTTTTGTTTACTTATATATAGTGGGATCCCAATGTCCGAATCTGTAATTCAATTTAATGAATTAGCCCTAAACGATAACATTCTTTCAGCTCTTGATAGCATGGGTTTCGTTTCTCCGACTCCAATCCAAGCAGCAGCTATTCCTCTTCTTCTTGAAGGCCGTGACGCACTAGGTAAAGCACAGACTGGTACTGGTAAAACAGCAGCATTCTCTCTGCCTTTACTTAACAAAATCAACCTGAACCAACACAAACCACAAGCAATCATCATGGCTCCTACTCGTGAGCTAGCGATTCAAGTTGCTGCGGAAATCAAAAACCTTGGCCGTGATATCAAAGGTCTTAAAGTTATTGAAATCTACGGTGGTGCTTCAATTGTTGACCAAATGCGTGCTCTAAGCCGCGGTGCTCACATTGTTGTTGGTACTCCAGGTCGTGTTAAAGACTTACTAACTCGTGACCGTCTACACCTAGATGAAGCACACACATTTGTTCTTGATGAAGCAGATGAAATGCTGAAAATGGGCTTCGTAGATGACGTTACTTGGATCCTAGAGCAAGCTCCAGAATCTGCACAACGTGTACTTTTCTCTGCAACTATGCCTCCAATGGTTAAGACTATTGTTGACCGTTACCTACGTAACCCGGCTAAAGTTGACGTTGCTGGTACTAACCACACAGTTGATAAAGTAGCACAGAACTTCTGGGTTGTTAAAGGCGTAGAAAAAGACGAAGCAATGTCTCGTCTTCTAGAAACCGAAGAAACTGACGCGTCAATCGTATTCGTACGTACTCGTCAAGACACTGAGCGTCTAGCTGATTGGCTATCTGCACGTGGCTTCAAAGCTGCTGCACTGCACGGTGATATTCCTCAGTCTCTACGTGAGCGTACTGTTGATCACATCAAACAAGGTGTTATCGACATCCTAGTTGCAACTGACGTTGTAGCTCGTGGTCTTGATGTTCCACGTATCACTCACGTATTCAACTACGACATCCCATTCGATGTTGAATCTTACATCCACCGTATTGGTCGTACTGGCCGTGCTGGACGTAAAGGTAAAGCGATCCTACTAGTTCGCACTAACCAAATTCGCATGCTTCGCACAATCGAGCGTGTAACTAAGTCTCAAATGGAAGAAATCCAACTTCCTCTACGTGACCAAGTTGCTGCTGCACGTGTTGCTAAGCTTGGCGCTGAACTTGAAACTGAGAAAGAAAGCAAAGCACTAGAAAACTTTGCAGGTCTTATCTCTACTCTTCAAGAGTCTCTAGAAGTTGATGCTGCTACTCTAGCTGCAATGCTTCTTAAGCGTCAGCAAGGTAAGAGCCCACTATTCTACGTTGGCGAAGACCCAATGATCGCTGCTATTGAGCGTGATAAGAACCGTCGCAAAGAGCGTCGTGAAGATCGTGACAACGGCCGTGACGGTGGTGGTCGCAACTTCAATACTCAAGATTGGGATACTTACCAACTACAAGTTGGCCGTGAGCAAGGCGTTCAGGTTAAAGACATCGTTGGCGCACTAGCAAACGAACTTGGCCTAACTAAAGGTTCTATCGGTGCTATCAAGCTAGACCAAGGTTCTACTTACGTTCAACTGCCAAAAGCAATGAACTCTGAAACTGCTGGTAAGCTAAGCAAACTTCGCATTCGTCAAAAAGAAGCTGGCGCTGTAGTTGTTGATTTCAATGACTTCCGTGAGCCTCGTCGTGGCGGCGGCGGTCGTGATGGCAACCGTGGTGGCAACCGTGGCGGTCGTGATGGTGGCGGCTACCGTGGTAACCGTGAAGGCGGCAACCGCGAAGGTGGTAACCGTGAAGGCGGTCGTGGTGGATACCGTGGCAACCGTGATGGTGCTCGCGATGGTAACTCTGCTGGCGGACGTGATGGCGAACGTCGTTTCGACCGTAACCGTGGTGGCGATCACCGTGGTAACTTCCGTGGCGAACGTGGCCATGGTAACGGCAATGGCGGTGGTAACCGTGGTCGTCGTCCAGAGCGCAACGAAGGTTAATCAACCTGTCGCTTAGACGCTTTAGGTCTAGACACTGAATTTAAAAGCCGAGCGTAATGCTCGGCTTTTTTGTGCCTGCTATTTGAACTTAAGCTTTGGTTGGCTCGATATTCGTAGCTAACTTACTTTAATCAAGCTTCGTTCCTGTAACTATGCTTCGTCCATGAAACTAAGCATCGCGCCTAGAACGAATGTTAGTGCCAAAACTTAGCTGTATCGCGTTCTAAGCCTATACCAAAAGAACGTGCTACAAGATGCTGAAACAAAGAGTGAAGGCTATCTAAGCGTCGTTACAGTGCATCTATTCGTAGAGTTGTGCTCGAAGGCAATCAAAATAAGATCAGATCACTATTCTCAACTTCAGTGAGCTTTTTGATGCAAACACTGAGCAATTGAGAAATCGAGCAAAAAGTTATCGGTAATGATAAGCAGACGAAAGGGAAGGGTGGTTGTTTTTCAAGCGGATCACCTGCATTTGTTCGAGTCGCTTTAATTAACTGAATCAAGTTAAAAATAACGTGAGCACTCGTTTGCGTCACCTGTTCATTAATTTTCTTATTCAACTATTTTTTAATTCCGCTCTCGAAATAAATAATTTAATGACCAAGATCAACTTAATTGTGTTCATTTAGTGATTTTTTCAAAACAAAAGTTGAAAGATTCAAAAATTATTGAATAATGGACTTAACTAAAATTGAAGTAAACACTTCATCCAATTCGTACTGAAACAGGATCCATATCCAATGTCTAATTCGTTTGTTCTGGTTATTAACTCGGGTAGTTCATCCCTAAAATTTGCTGTAATCGATTCTGTTTCTGGTGAAGCAGTATTAAGTGGCCTAGGGGAGTGTTTTGGTCTTGAAGATGCTCGTATGAGCTGGAAATTCCAAGGCGAGAAAACTGAAATTGCCATTCAAGGTGAAGATAACCACCACAAAATTGCCATTGGCAAATTGGTTGGCCTGATGGAAGACCTAGGCTTCACGGCTGATATCGTGGCTATCGGTCACCGTATCGTTCACGGCGGTGAGAAGTTCACTCAAACGGTTCGCATTACTGAAGAAGTAACGAACGAAATTGAAAGCCTATCTGACCTAGCTCCACTTCATAACCCAGCAGGTGCTATCGGTATCCGTGCTGCAATTGAAGCTTTCCCTTCTCTACCTCAGTTCGCTGTATTTGATACTGCTTTCCACCAAACAATGCCTCAACGTGCATTCACTGGTGCAATCGCAAAAGAGCTATACACAGACTTCGGCGTACGTCGCTACGGTTTCCACGGCACTAGCCACTACTTCGTTAGCCGTGAAGCTGCGAAGATGGTTAACAAGCCAATCGAAAAATCGAGCTTCATCTCTGTTCACCTAGGTAACGGCGCATCTGTATGTGCTATTAAAGATGGTAACAGTGTTGATACTTCTATGGGCTTCACACCACTTTCAGGCCTAATGATGGGCACACGTTGTGGTGACCTAGACCCAGGCATCATCGAATACCTACTTAAGAAAGGCTGGTCACAAGAGCAAGTATTTAACTCTCTAAACAAGGAGTCTGGCTTCCTTGGCGTGTCTGGTCTTACGAGCGATGCTCGTGGCATCTTAGAAGCAATGGAAGAGGGCCACGAAGGCGCTAAGCTTGCGTTTGAGGTGTTTACTTACCGCGTAGCGAAATACGTTGCTTCTTACCTAGCAACGCTAGATTCTTTAGACGGTATCATCTTCACTGGTGGTATCGGTGAGAACTCTCTACCAATTCGTCGTGAGATCTTAAACAACCTTAAGATTCTAGGTTTCGTTGAAGATGTAGCAGGTAACGAATCTGCTCGCTTTGGTGCTGAAGGGATCATCGCTAAGTCTGAAATGTTAGACGCAGTAGCAATGGTTATCCCAACCAACGAAGAATTCGTGATCGCCCAGCAGTCGGTTGAACTGCTGTAATTTTTTCAAAAACAGATAGTTAAAAGCGAGCTTAGTGCTCGCTTTTTTGATCTTATATGTTGGATAGACCATCGCTAAGTGGCCTTATAGCGAGATAGTCAAAACTCATTCTATTGATTTCGGCAAATCATTTTGTAGCTTCAAACTAGTGATGTTAGGGCTGGCTTGTGATGCCCCAAAAACGCCTAGAATTGAACTTGCAAGGTGTCAGATACAAAAAGTAATAGATGCGACGATCTAGCCCCATCGCCCTCAATGAAATTAAGACTATTGCTTGAATGTAGTGCGCCACTGAATCGGCGATACATGAAAAGCCGATTTAAAGTGCTTTCTGAATACACTGTCAGAGCCAAAACCCGCTTGCTCTGCAACTTGAGGTATCGATAGTTTCGTGGTTTCTAATAGACGTTGGCTAAGCACCAAACGTCGGTTTTGCAGCCATTCACCAAATGTACAGCCATAGGTGGATTTAAACTGGCGTGTGAAGGTACGTTTACTCATCGCACAGCGCTCAGCGACTTCATCTAGTGAGTGACACTGATTAAGGCTCTGCTCCACCAGCTCAATCACAAGGCTAATACTTGTCTCTGTAAGAGGTTTTATGTTGACTGGTGCTGGTATGTATTGCTGCTGTCCACCAGTACGAGATGGCGCAGTCACCATCTTACGTGCGAGATCATTCGCAAGCTCACTACCACACAAACGGCGCACTATATGTAGACAACAATCTAGCGAAGCTGCTACCCCTGCTGAGGTAATGATAGTCTCATGTTCAATAAATAGAGGGTTTGGATCAAAATTCACCTTAGGAAATTGCTGCTGAAATTGTTCGGAAAACGCCCAATGGCTTGTGGCACGTTTTCCATCGAGAACGCCAGCACATGCAAGTACATAAGACCCGAGGCAGAGTCCTACTAGTAGCTTACCTTTCCCATGATGCTCTATTAGCGCCTCTATAAGTCGCTCACTTGGCTCTGGCAGGTCATTTGGCCAGCTTGGAACAATCACAATATCCGCCTCTTTAATAGCGCTCAAATCTCTATCGATCACCACACCGAATCCTGAGCTTGTTTCCAATGGCGAGCTTTTTTCGCTACAGATTTTCAAGTCAAACCGAGGCGGCTGATCGAAAAAGATATCTTGAAACACCATACAGGGTACAGAGAGATGAAAAGCACTGATCCCTTCAAAGGCAATCAAAGTGATTTTGACTAACTCGGTTGATTTCTCCATATTTGTCTCGATTTGCGCGAATATTGACTTTCGAGACAGTATGGCAAGATTACCGAAAATAGCATACTAAATCACATAGAGAATATGACTCATGAGTGAATTTAGAGAGGTATTATGAAGATCCATCACCTACGTAGCGCAACATTTATTATTGAATCTGGCGAAAAATTTATCCTTATTGATCCTA
>NZ_JBFRSC010000057.1:0-44046 GCF_041473335.1 Vibrio sp. 10N.222.55.C7 | reverse complement strand
CACCAAAACAATACGCCACATAAATTATATTAATATCACATAAAATGACATAATTTAATTTTATCATGAAAAATTCTGATAAATCTCACACATCGATAAACCGAATGAATACCATCAGAAGCTACATTAGAAACCTCTAAATCCAGTCGCTAAACCTACCGCGTAGAAGCTGTGAAATGGATAAATACCAAAACAAATGGATAAATCCCCCTTACCCCTTGTAAATCATTGGCTTTCATTTATAAATTCAACTTTTGGGTGAACATCTCCATAACCTTTCATTAAAGCCCAAATTCTGCGATTAGTATCAACATCTTGAGATAAAATGGTGACATTTTGGTTATATTATTTAGATCGAACTCTTGTGTTGAATGAAAATCCCAGCCATCACATATCCATCACACAAATATAATAACTATCGCTTAGGAGTTAAGCTATGCACTGTTCTTTCAATATAAATAACAATAATGAGAGCTTGCAACTAATCTACAATGAAGAAAAAATATACATAAAAAGAGACAGTAATAAGATATCAGAGGAAACTCTTAATAGTAAAGAGAGTTTTGTTTTCAAATACCTTATTGAACACTCGTCAATATCAAACCCTCAATCTGCACGAGATGTTGAAGAATCTTTTAAATTACACTTTG
Source organism: Vibrio sp. 10N.222.55.C7 (assembly GCF_041473335.1). NCBI lineage: Bacteria > Pseudomonadati > Pseudomonadota > Gammaproteobacteria > Vibrionales > Vibrionaceae > Vibrio > Vibrio sp. 10N.222.55.C7. The sequence continues at coordinate 43,396 of NZ_JBFRSC010000057.1, read as the reverse complement.
ACGAAGAGTTTAGCTTATACGCGTTAAAAAATATTATTGCTTCTATAAGAAAGAAATATCGAAGCTTATGTAAGAAAGCGAAGGTAGATAATAATAGCGAACTTATCTCTAACCTTTATAAGGTAGGTTACTTTATCGATCTCGATAAAAGCTCAACCAACCGTATCGCACCTAAGTACGACATCAACCAGTTCAAGCCCAGCCAGTTCGAGATGTTGAAACTGATGTTCAACACCTATCATCGAGAGCTGATTAAGGCTCTGATAGCCGTGTTCACCATCTCTTCCTTTTTCCTATTCGTTGTCTACTTTTCCCAAATCCTTTATACGACGAAGATTGCGAATGAATACAGTGAGAACACCAAACACATTGCCGCAGAAGTCATGGACTACGGTTGCGATAGCCACGGGGCTGTGCACTCGCTAAGGCACTCGCTCAACCTTGATTCTGTCGTCATGACCACACCTTATGACTCCTGCTATATCTCTAAAACACGTTCTAAGATGATAGAGCTCAATCAATTAGACGACTTCTACGATAGTGCTGACTTTGCCTATTCACGCTTCATGGATACCGAGCACGACATTGAGATGGTTGCTCGAATATCTAAACGATCTATCGAAGCTCGATACAAGAACTCACTATTGCCTCTATTAGTCGATTCGATTTCCATCCAGAAGAATGGTTACCACATCTTAAACCTTGGCGAAGAGAGTAAATCTATCTATCAAACCTCCCTACCAACGGGTGCAACCATCACCTTCTACAGTGACGACATTGTTGCACTATGGATTGCGCTTTCTCTGATACTCGCCACCCTGCTTTATCGCTCCTATATTCTGGGTTTCGTGATCTACCTGTTTCGTTGGAAACACATCTCCTTTGAAGAAGAGCCGATCATCAACACCGAAGACAACTGCGTTCTCTACTACGAGTTGTTATCTCGTGTGCGTAATGTTGGCGTTTTAAGCTTCATCAACACCATGAGACGCACCAATTTACTCACCTTTCATACTATTTTACTCATCGAGACAGTCAGAAAAGCGAAGTTAAACAACAGCCATGAGATCTATGGTGTCAACGTGTGTCCGAGTGCTTTGGTAGGGTCGAACTTCGCAAGGCTCAGAGAGCATTTAGCCGCGATGGAAGCGAATGAGTTTGTCGTAGAGATTACTGAATATTCGAACATTGGCTATGGGTGTGAGGTTATCGATAACATTAAGGATATCAAAAAGCTTGGTATCACTATCGCTCTGGATGACTTTGGTACGGGCAATAACAACATCGAAATCATCAATGTTATCTCTCCGGCCTATCTAAAACTGGATCGTTGCTTTGTTAAGGATATCGAGTCAGGAGAGCATCATCAGGGTGTATTGCTCAATATCTCGGAGATTGGACGCCTATCAAATATCACAATGATTTATGAAGGTGTCGAGACGCGTAGGCAGCAATATATCTTGTGTCAGTTAGGCTACAACTTACATCAAGGTTACCTATATAGCCGGCCTAATGACTCAAAGGAGCAATAGGCCCAGCCTAATAGAAATCTTGATCAGCAACCATTTCCTATTCAAATAATCATCGCTCATACAGCTGCTTGAGAGCCCACAAGGACGTAGGCTTCAAGTACCCTCCCCGCCAAACATGCTTTATCCAAATATAAAAATATCCGATCCATTTTCATAAAACCCTTGCCAATTCGAATAAAAAGGTTAGTGTTATACACATGTATATCACCATGCAGTTTTAATTATGACCGAATGGAAAGACGACCAACCGATCTTTAGGCAACTTGCCGCAAAGATCAGTGACCAAATTCTTCAGGGTGTTTGGCTAGAGCTACAAGCATTGCCCTCTGTGCGTGCGGTTGCCGCCGATCTCAAGATCAACCACCTTACTGTCATGAAAAGCTACCAGTTACTGGTGGATGAAGGCTTGGTAGAGAAAAAACGCGGCCAAGGCATGTATGTGGCCGAAGGGGCACTTCAAAAATTGAAAGAGTCCGCACACCAATCATTCATCAACACACAGATCCCAGCCATCGCTGAGACGCTAAGCATCATTGATATGAGTGTCGAAGAACTCGTGAAACAGCTAGCACAACATATAAAGGACAAGTCATGAGTACTTTACTTTCCGTGAAAAACGTAACCAAAACCTATTCAAATCAAGTGGGTGTCGAGAACATCAGCTTTGAGTTAAAACCGGGGCAAGTGCTTGGACTGCTGGGCCACAATGGCGCAGGTAAATCGACTCTGATCAAATCACTGCTTGGTGGACACAACTATCAAGGTGAGATTGAAGTAAACGGCTACCACCCTATCCACCAGCACGCAGAGCTCATGCAGCACTTGTCGTACATTTCAGATGTTAACGTGTTACCCGAGTGGATGACCGTTAAGCAACTGCTTAGATACACCCAAGGTGTACACCCTAGCTTCAACAAGCAAAAAGCAGAACAGACGCTAAGCAGCACCAACATCAAGCTCTCTTCGACTATCAAGCAGCTTTCTAAGGGAATGAAGGTACAACTTCACCTTGCGATCATCATCGCGACTGACACCCAAGTGTTGATCTTAGATGAGCCTACACTTGGCCTAGATTTACTGTACCGCGATACTTTTTATCGCCATCTACTTGAGTGGTTCCACGACGGCGAACGCGCCATGATCATTGCAAGCCATGAGGTTTCAGAGATTGAACACTTATTAACGGATGTTCTGATTTTAAAACAAGGCCATTGTGTGCTGCAAAAGAGCATGGAAGACATCGAAAACGACTATTTCATTATCGAAGTCGCAAACAACCATTCAAGCGAGATACAGAAGCTCAACCCACTGACCTCACAATCCGGCCTAGGCACCACTAAGTGGTTATTGGAAGGCCAATACAAAGCGCAGGTTGAATCACTGGGTAACATCTATAACGTTGGTCTCGCAGATCTATTCCTCGCAACACAGACGGAGAAGGCATAATGCATCCAAGTTTTTACATGCTAGAAAAAGAACTCATCGAGCACAAAATTAACACTCGATTGCCTCTGTTTGTCGCGTTATGTGGTTTCTTACTGTTCGTTAGTCTGTTCTTCAATGGCGCAGCGCAGCATGAGTTTTTCTTCGAAATGCAAGTGAACGGTGACGTGAGCGACATCCACAGAGAGTTCGCACAAGACCTCAACTCAGTGATCTACTTTGGCGCGGGCCTTATTTCACTGATCCTATCAACGCTTTACATCCCTAAAACGCTGCGTAAAGAGCGCCAAGAAGGCAGTTCGATGTTTTGGAGAAGTATGCCGGTATCTAACGCAATGACTCACGGTGTGAAACTCGGCTTCGGTTTAGTGGTTATTCCGGCTATCTGTGCATTGTTAGTGCTGTTCGCAGATTTTCTATTCTGGATATTGAACGTCTCAAGTGAGCAACAACTGGCGCTATTGGTTGAACAACAATCTCTGTTTTATGTGCTGAGCAACTGGGTCGTGTTTTTTGGACGAATGATGTTAGTTGCACTGGTTTTATTGCCACTGGCAACCGTCACTCTAGCGATTTCGCAGCTGGTAAACTCTCCATTGCTTGTCATTTTCATCTCAAGCTATGCGATTAAGTTCCTCTCTGTCGCAGTGTTTGGGTTCTATGGCATCAATGACTTCCTATCTCTCATCGCGTCATTACCAATGAATGTACTCATAGCAAGCAACCCATTAAGTGCGATTGCAGAAGCGCCGATTTTATCTTTAGGTATTTACGCACTGATCGGTGTTGGGGGCTATCTACTGAGCCTAAAGCTAAATAGAACGGACGATGTGAGCTTAAAGACGCTGTTCCAACGTTAACGCATTCGCTCCTGACGTTGGTGTTATCTCTCCCGAGCAGGTAACCACACCAGATATCAAAATCTAAATCAAAGCTTCTGAGAAATCGGAAGCTTTTTTTGATCACGACTTTGCGAATACAGATATGGGTAACAAGAACAAAGGTGCAAAGGTGCAAAGGTGCAAAGGGGTTTTAGTTAGGAGTAACAGAGTGAAGCAACAAGAGAATCTAAGCGGAGGTATAATGAGCTGACATTGAATTGCATTGTTGTTAATGCCTGCCAGCTCTTTGGGGATGATTTCTTTAGTCGCCGACCAGATGAAGGTCCTTGAGAGTGCTAATGAAATCAGTTTGTTGCGTTTTACATTTGATTAAGCTTTTCAGCTTTTAAAGCTCTACGATTAAAGCTTATTTCTTTGATGCTTCTTTTGACGTGTCTTTCCAGTATTGGATACGAACGCGATGAAGCTGTGCTCTTCTCATTTTTTTCATAAGGGATATTTCCTTTTCTTTAACTGCTCTTCATGAGCTATTTTTATTGCCAACCATTCGAATCTAACGGTGTTTGATGCCCAGTTCAATGATACAAATCACAAAATATATAGAGTTTTTAGTACCATTTACATCAAAGTATGACCTAGATATCAACTATAGCTCAATTCAATCCTATGAGCCGCTGTTCAAAATTAAGGTTAGTTCTCTCAGATGACAAATTCATTTCAGTATCAATACAGTTCAATGATACTAATTTAATAGACCGGACCAACGCTGATTTAGTTCCAGTGTCTTATCATTTGTTGATTACATCACCTTTAAAGTTACGGTGTAACTAAAAAATACATTCAATGTGAACTAATAATCGCCACATTAGCCTATACGTTACAACATCAAAATGGGATTATGTTTGTAACGGATAGAGCTTTTGATAGAAAAAAGCCGTAATGGACCAAATTAAATAGACGTAATTAAATGGACGTAATTATGAGTAAAGTAATTCTGCAAGGGCATATTCTAGTGCCAGACAACGACCTAGAAGCAGTGACACATGCCTTGGTTGTGCACAAAGAACTGACACTAGAAGAACCTGGTTGTATTGTGTTTCGAGTCAGTCAAAGCACGCTTCAACCTAATCGCTTTGAAGTGTATGAAGAATTCACTAGCCGAGAAGCATTCGAAATGCACCAACAGCGAGTAAAAGCCTCTGAATGGGGTGAAATCTCCCAGAACGTGACACGTCATTACCAAGTCACTGATGTTCCGACATCATAATGATACATCCGCTAGCCAAACGCATCGTCACGTTGATCAAACAAGATCCCTTACGAATGAAGGTTTTAGACTGTGTCGCTCAGTTGGATTTGCCGCAGTGTTATGTCGCTGCGGGCTTTGTGAGAAACCTCGTTTGGGATCACCAGCATGGTTATGCCTCCCCGACTCCATTCAATGATATTGATGTGATCTACTTTGATCCCATTGATACCTCTTACGAATCGGATCTTAGATACGAGGCTCAGCTTAAACAACGGTTACCCGAACTGAATTGGCAAGTTCGCAATCAAGCCTACATGCACACTAGAAATGGGGATGAACGTTACCAAGGCTCATTGGATGCGATGAGTTATTGGCCAGAGAAAGAAACCGCCGTCGCCGTGAAACAAAGCCTCCATGGAAACATCGAGTGTATTTCTGCCTTTGGCTTAGAGAGTTTGTTTGATTTGCAAATCACACCCAATCCAAAGCGTAGCCGAGATATCTTTGATCAAAGAGTGCAATCCAAAGGTTGGCTAACCCAGTGGCCCAAGTTAACGATGAGTCACAGTTAACTAGCAGTCGAATTCAAACGCTAAAACCATTGACTAAAAGTCCAATCAGATCGAACATGCCCCACTTATTAGCTTATTAAGTTAGTAATTAACCAACTCATCAACCACGCGTGGCGACTAGCTGCTACGCTCTCTCGTCATACTGAGTAACGACCATGAACCAACAATACATGCTGCAAGCACTCGAAGCTTCGCGCCAAGCCTTACCTGATTGCCAACCAAACCCGCCAGTAGGCTGCGTTTTGGTGAAGAACGATAAGGTGGTGTCTGTTGGGTACACGCAAAAAGTCGGCGGAAACCACGCCGAGGTTGAAGCACTGAATAGTTATAACGACAAAACGGACGGAACAATGGAGGGGGTTACCGCTTACGTAACTTTAGAGCCATGCTCTTTTGTTGGCAGAACTCCCGCTTGCGCCAATACATTGGTTAAAGCAGGTGTAAAACACGTAGTCGTGGCGATGCTAGACCCAGACCCTCGCAATAATGGTCGTGGTGTTGCGATCCTTGAATCGCACGGTGTGAAGGTAGAAGTGGGGTTATGCCAAGCGCAAGTGAGCGCCTTTTTAACCTCTTACCTTGGTAAGTCCTAGATCTTAAACAGCCAGTATTAGTTCAATTTCACTCGGTAAAGCGGATTGACTGGCTTATCGACAAAATACGACCAAATATGATCGTAGACGGCATGTTGGTTGGGGAACGGCGCTAACGCTTTTGCTTCTTCTAAATTACACCAGCGGTACTCGGTGTGTTCGTCATTCAGTTCAATCGCTTGGTTGGGTGGGCATAGCACCGCAAACACAGGGATTAGCTGAATCACATTCACGTGCGCCTCATAAAACTGCTCCAGAAACTGCGCGTTATACAAAGCTTCCACTTTAATTTGGGTCTCTTCTTCAAACTCGCGCACGATAGCCTGCCAGCCTGTTTCACCCGCTTCAATCGAGCCTGCGACGTGACACCAAAACTCACCTTTAACACGCTTCATTAATAGCATTTTCATTTGTCCGTCGCTCTCTGAAATAGCGACACCGGAAACAATCGAAGTATTGAGTGGAATCATAACGTTACCTTAGTTTTAATAAGAGGGCGGCAAGGCTACCACCCTTGGTTTGTTAAATTGTCTTCTATGATTAAAAACGAGAAGTTACTCATCAATTAATGGCGTTCAAGCCATAACTCATAGGCTCGTCGCTTGGCTACCCAGTAATAGAACTATTTCTTATTTGAGGCGCTTTTCGATAAAGAGTAGAATCGCCGCCTTGTACTGTGTTTAACGTCTCTGAACATACACAGTAGACTCACAACCATTTATCACCACGATATAAGTATTAATACGACTATGCACTCATCAAAACCAACGCACGACTCAGAAAACAGCCACACACCTGAGCATTGCTTCACTCGTTTTCAACAGCCGATCGAGTCATATTCGTTGCCTGAGCGTTTCACATTCCCGTTCTACTACGAACCGCACCCATTGTGTGAAATCGCTTCTCATCAGCTTCAACAATATCTAGAAACTCAAACCGACTGGCAGCATGACTTCGGACTTGATACTGACGCTGGTCGCGGCAAAATGTTTGGTGTGTTATTGGTGAAAAGCCCTGAAGGTGAATTGGGGTACTTCTCTGCTTTTTCAGGGAAAATCGCCGACCAAAACCTACTGCCTCACTTTGTACCGCCCGTGTTCGACATGCTCAGCAGCGACAGCTTTTTCCATCAAGACACAGCCGACATGATGGCTGTCAACGCTGAGTTTAAAGCGCTGCAAGCAAATACTGAATACCTTGAATTGTGCGAGCAACTGGCACAGCAAAAAGCGCAAGCCGAGCAAGAGATTGAAGCTCAACGTCTATTGATTATTGAAGGCCGAAAAACGCGTAAAGAACAACGTGAACAAGGTAAAGAAAACCTTGATGAGCAAGCTTTCGAACAGCTAAATAATGAGCTAAACAAAGCCAGTGTTGCCGACAAGAACCAGCAGAAGTACCTAAAACTTAACTGGGAACAAACCCTGCAAGTGTTGCAAGCTAAAGTTGATGTGTTCAACACTCAACTGGCTGAGCTAAAAGAGCAAAGAGCACACATTTCTCATCAGCTTCAACACAAGTTGTTTTCACAATACGCTTTCCAAAATGCGGAAGGAAACGTTGAAGACCTTAACCAAATCTTTGAAAACACGCCAAACAAGATACCACCAGCTGGCTCTGGTGAATGCGCTGCGCCTAAATTGCTGCAATACGCGTACTTACATGGTTACACGCCACTGGCATTGGCTGAATTTTGGTGGGGCCGCTCTCCAAAGTCGGAAATCCGCAAGCACAAGAAATACTACGCTTCTTGTCAGAGTAAATGTGTGCCGATTTTAGGCCATATGATGAAAGGCCTAGAAGTCGATCCAAACCCATTGCTAGAGAACCCAGCAGAAGGCAAAGAGCTGGATATTCTGTTCCAAGATGAGCACATCGTGGTAGTACACAAGCCAGCAGGTTTTCTATCCGTGCCGGGTAAAACCATCAAAGATTCCGCCTACACACGTGTTCAAGAAATGCATCCCGATGTTGAAGGCCCATTTGTGATTCATCGCTTAGACATGGCGACCTCTGGCATTCTAATCTTCGCTCTCACACGACGTGCGAACAAGAGCTTACAGAAGCAGTTCATTACTCGTGAAGTCGAAAAGCGTTACGTGGCAATGATTGAAGGCGTTCTAACAGAAAATGAAGGCTATGTTCGACTGCCATTGCGTGGTGATTTGTATGACCGCCCTCGTCAAATTGTCTGCTTCGAACACGGCAAGCCAGCAGAAACCAAATGGGAAGTGATTGAGCGAAACGGGCAAACCACTAAGGTTTACCTGCATCCTAAAACAGGGCGTACACACCAGTTGCGTGTTCACTGTTCACACCAAGAAGGCCTTAACATGCCTATCGTCGGTGACGGCTTGTATGGCAATAAAGCCGACCGATTGCACTTACACGCAGAAAGACTTGCGCTGCACCACCCAGTCACCAAAGAGTGGATGGAATTCCAGTTCGACGCCGAATTCTAAAACCTCTCATTAATACCGAGCTTTGATAAGGAGTCACAACCGCTTGTGGCTCCTACCTATTTTGGGTATATCTCCACGCTTATTGCACTACATCAAGATTCACTTTGTGGTGAAGAGTAGCATGCCCACCTTCTTCTCTCCTTGAGGCCTTTGATATGTCATCAGCTGCTTTGAATTTACAACCTAACAAACTGACTTCCCCATTAATTGCAACTCAAGCACCAAGCTTGAAGCCAATTACATCCAAAAAGCCAGACTTAAACTCGGCAATGCTCAACTTAATTGAAGAAGTTAAAAACGAACTCCCACTTTACGAGTCGGAGACGTTTATCTGTGGTCCAAAAGGAAATTGCTCGGGTTGCTCTAAGAAACTACTAGAGATGGTCGACAGTGAGTTAATGTATTGGGAGCACAGTATTTCCATTGGCCAAGGCCCTAACTTCGAAGAACTGCGCCGCTTTGGTAAGCTTTGCAGCAGCGTTCGACGTGGTTTAGAGCGTAACGGTTTAGTCGAAAAACGCCCAAAGAAAAGATAACAAGCCAAGTCGATAGTCATTACAATGTGTCGCTGGCGATTACAAGCTACCCTGATTGGGCTGGAAACCTATATTTACATGCTTATATTTCAGATCCGACCTTGCATTAAATTACCCATACAAAACGAGAGAAAAGTCACAATGTGGCGTTAATTTCGTATCAAAATAGCACACGGTAACCGATATTACCGCCACTTAATCACACGCCTATAGAACCAAGAATGTTTCGCTCCATTTTTACTTTTTTGATACTTATTTTTAGTACTTGCCAAATAACTTACGCTGAACCTTTAAGATTGCCAGGTAAACCGAATGACAAAAAACTGCACCTTACTTTGGTTCAAGAAATTGTTAATCGCTCGAGCCGATTCGATGAAATCGAGTTTGTCTATCAAGCAACAGGGGAACCTGCTCAATCAAGAGTTATGGCGGATTTAGAGTCGGGAGAGATTGACCTTTATTGGTCAGCGACCAGTCTCGACATGGAAAAACGCTTTGCTCCAATATTGTTCCCTATATATCGAGGAATGCTTGGTATGCGAATCGGATTAATTCATGAAAAAGATAAACAATTACTCGCAAACGTAAGATCTAAAGCGGATTTCACGCGCTTTAAAGTTTGTTCAGGGAAAACATGGCCAGACACATTCATTCTTGATGCCAATGGTATAAAAACCGCTAAATCGCTTAAATATCCAAATATTTTTGAGATGATGCTTGCTGGTAATCGGTGCCACTTGTTTGCTCGTGGTGTCATGGAACCATTTGCAGAAATGCAATCATACCCAGAACTACCTTTAGCTGTTGATAGTCATGTCATGCTCCGCTATCGCATGCCATATATGCTCTTTGTCCAAAAAGAAAACACAAAACTTCAGCAACACATCACAGAAGTGGTTGAAGAAATTTTCGCTGATGGCACCTATGAGAAACTCTTTTTCGAAGACTCCGAAGTAAGAATGGCGCTCTCACGGGCCAACCTTTCAGAGCGAACTATTATCGATCTTGAAAATCCATATCTGACCGAAGACACCCGCTCTATCCCAGAAAAATATTTCTTTGATCCGCTTGCCAACTGAGTACATTTTTATGAACCAAATAACAAAAAAAATGGTTTTACTGATCGCTGCAGTGATGCTTATTGTTGCTGCTATCGCTTTGCCAATCCAATTTATGATTAACCAATCAAACGTTACTGATAAATCTTCACAAGAAATCCAGCGTATAACCTCTGAATTAAGTGTGATATTGCAAGAACCTGTTTATGCATACGATAAGACACTGATACTTAATATCATTGAAGCGTATTCAAATAATGACGTAATCGCAAACATTCAAGTGCTCGATCAAAATAACAACATATTAGGTAGTGTTAATCCACGTGACATTGATGAATCCTCATCGATGGCTATTTCATGGGATTCATTGCCTATCGGTAAAGTTAATGTTGGTTTTAACCATGATGTGACGAATGCTAATTTAATGAACTCTATGCAACTTGCGATTAGTATTTTGCTTTGCATATTTATTGCTAGCCTGATTCTGATTTCCATAGTCCTCGATAGAAAAGTCGTCAGGCCCATCAAAAACATGGCTGATTCAATGAATGAAATTGCTTCTGGTGGAGGAGACCTCACTTCACGTGTTGCGGAAGTAGGCAATGATGAAGTCACATCACTTGCGAAAGCATTCAACCAATTCGTTGCTACTATTCAATCTATCATTCTCGAAACATCGAACACGACCAAACTGTTGGATAAGAGTGGCCACGGTATATCGCAACTACGTGATGAAATGAACCAACAAAGCCAACGACAATCTTTGTTAACTCAAGAAAGTTTGCACAGCATTGAGCAATTTGATTTAGCAACCAAAGAAATTGCTGTTCATACGGAAAATACGCTGTATCAATCAAATGATGCACTCGAGCTTTGTCAGCAAAGTGGTCACACAATCGATATCAATGAACGTAATATTGATGACTTGGTCGTAAGTCTGGAAAGTGCAGCGGAATGTGCGAATTCACTAAAAGTAAGCAGTGATGATATAGGTCGAGTGATTGTAGTCATCAAAGCGATTGCGGAACAAACTAATTTATTGGCATTGAATGCAGCTATTGAAGCGGCACGGGCCGGTGAGTCTGGCCGTGGTTTTGCGGTTGTTGCGGATGAAGTGCGCTCATTAGCGTCTAAAACCCATGATTCAACCAATGAAATTGAATCTATTATTGAACGCCTACAAAAAGAAGCAAACGAGTCATTTGTTGCAACACAGAGCTCGAAAGCTTTAGTGGAGCAAACAAAAGCCAGCGCAGATGAAATACAGCAAGCACTATCGAGCATTATCTCTTCCGTAACGTCCATCAATGGCATGGTAGATTCTGTTGCATCCGCCTGCGAAGAGCAGTCAAACGTTAGTTCAAAAGTCGCAAATGACATGCAGTCTCTTGATAGTAGTGCAAAAGAACTAGTTAACGTGAATGACGATTTGGCAAACGTATCCAATGATATCTTGACGCAAACTACTGTCCTCTCCACTCAGATTGCTAAATTTAAGTTCTAAGTATACCCTCAAGCCAGCATAGGTACTTGCTGGCTTGAACCTTTCAACTCGATGTTAAACATTTAGAGGTCACAAATCCTTGCTGATTTTAGAGCTTTGAGATAACTAATCATACAAAACCTAAAGATACTATCACACCAATTAAAAACCTATTTTGGACAACGGGAGCCACCTTGAAGAGACCACAACCAGTACTGGGAAAGACCGGTATGCTATTTTTTCTCGTCATAATAAGTGCTTTCCCTCCATTGACCATCGACCTTTACTTACCTGCGCTTCCGCAGATGGTCGAGGTGTTTAATACTGACCGATCAATGGTCAACCTAACCCTGAGCAGCTACTTCGTTACTTACGCCATCGGTCTTTTGTTCTGGGGGCCGCTCAGCGAAAAATTTGGTCGTAAGCCGATCCTATTAATTGGATTAGCGAGCTATATGGTCGCGAGCATATTGTGCGCGATGACCAATAGCATCGAACAGTTGATTAGTGCTCGTGTATTCCAAGCCTTTGCTGGCAGTGCTATCACCGTTATCGCTACCGCCATTGTCAAAGATCTTTATGACGGCCGAGAACGTGAAAAGATCATGGCGACTATCATGTCACTGGTGATCATCGCGCCAATGGTTGCGCCTGTATTTGGTGCCTTTCTACTGAAAATTGCTTCTTGGCGAATGATGTTTGTCACGCTCGCCATTTTTGGTGCATTTGCGTCAGTATTAGCTTGCTGCTACCGAGAAACACTCGAAAACAAATACCAAGGTTCTATATTCCGATCATGGGGAAGAATGGGCGTGGTCATGAAAAACCGCTCGTTCGTCAAGCTGCTGGTCATTTTCTCTATCATACCGATGGCGTTGATGGGCTTTCTTGCGGCGGGTTCTTATATCTACATCGATCACTTTGGATTGACCGAACAACAGTTTAGTTACGCGTTCGCATTCAATGCACTGTGCGCCTCATTTGGTCCAACAATTTACATGAAGTTGTCCTACCGAATGCCGGTTCAAAAGGTCATCTCAGGATGTTTTGCTTTATTAGCGCTTGCGGGAATCTTCACCCTAACCATTGGCGACCTGTCCCCTTGGTTCTTCATGTTCATCGCTGCACCAGCGACATTAATGGCGATCATCATGCGAGTACCGGGGACCAACTTGATGTTGAATCAACAAGATCATGACACGGGCTCTGCCGTCGCACTGATACAGTTCTTCAGCATGATTTGTGGCTCGCTTGGCATGGTATTAGTTTCAATCCGCCCAGAGTCACTGATTGAAAACCTAGGCTTTATCCAATTATCCATCGGTACGCTAGGCGGCCTGATGTGGCTAATGGTCAGAAACAAAGAGTTCGTGACTAATAAGCTGAATTAAAGCTCTCAAGCCTAATTGTCATTCACACTACAATAAACTTGAAAACCGCTATAACGAAATTAGAAACCGTCTACATAGGCGGTTTTCTTGTATTTGAAGACGTACATTGAATTTTCAAGCCATGAGTTTCACGCACAAAAAAGCTCCTATTAAGGAGCCTTCTTATCAGAGCCAGTGAGCACTCAGTTTGGTCAATTATTACTAAGCTTGAGCCACTTGACGTGCTGGGTGTTTAATAAACACAGCGACTACAGCCACGATTGCAAGCGCGAAACAGTAGTAAGAGTTAGACACGATCTCTAGCGGCGATAGGTTAAACACAGAGCCTAATAGCAATACCTGAGCACCGTAAGGCAGTACGCCTTGAATCACACACGAGAAGATATCCAATAAGCTTGCAGAGCGGCGTGGAGATACATCGTTCTCTTCAGCTAATTGGCGAGCCACACTACCAGAAACAATGATTGCTACGGTGTTGTTTGCCGTACATAGGTTCACCATTGATACCAAGCCTGCAATGCCTAGCTCACTTGCGCGGCCATTCGCTTGCTTAGAGTGAGAAGAACCAAATGCACGAATCAAACCGCTCACTAAGTTAGTCAGAAATGCTAATCCACCTTGGCGACGCATCAGCTCACTCAAACCACCAATCAGCATCGACAGTAAGAAGATCTCTTGCATGTTGCCAAAGCCTGCGTAGATATCTTGAGCGTAATCCGTCATACCGTAGTTCTCAATAGAACCTAGGCTCACTCCACCCGCTAGCAAGATACCAATCGTCAACACAACGAACACATTCATGCCCGATACCGCAAGGATTAGGATAGTGATGTACGGAAGGACTTTCAGCCATTCAATTGGGCCTGTTTCAGGAACTTGAGTTGCTGTGCTGTTGAAAGCAAAGATAACAATCGCGATAAGTGCAGCAGGAAGTGCTTTACGGATGTTCTCTTTAAACTTGTCTCTCATCTCACAGCCTTGCGAGCGAGTCGCGGCAATCGTGGTATCTGAGATGATAGAAAGGTTGTCACCAAACATAGCGCCACTTAGCACTACGCCAGCGGTTAGAGGAATACTCATACCAGCTGAGTCAGCAATGCCTAGTGCAACAGGAGCAACCGCAGCGATAGTACCCATAGAGGTGCCCATTGCTGTCGCAATGAACGCCGAAATAAGGAAGATGCCCGGTAGGATCATGCTCGTTGGGATAGCCGATAGACCAAGGTTTACCGTCGCGTCCACGCCACCAGAAGCTTTAGCCACAGCAGCAAAAGCACCCGCCAATAGGTAGATCATACACATTGCGATAATGTCTTTGTGACCCACGCCACCTAAGAACTGCTCAATCGCACGGTTCAATTTATCTTTGCTCAATAGCAACGCTAACATCACAGCAGGCAGAGCCGCAATCGGAGCTGGAAGTTGATAGAAAGCAAAATCGACGCCTTGTAGCGACAGGTATGTACCCACGCCAATAAACAGCGCAAGGAAAACGATCAGAGGGATAAGCGCCACTGCAGAAGGGGCAATTACCGCGTTAGAATTTTTTGAATTGGACATGGAACGACAACACAATAGAACAGGAAGGTGAGCAGACTAATGTCACACTTAGAACTTGTCAACGTCTAGACGTCTAAACGCCTAATTTAATGCAAAGTAATAAGAACCCTATTGAGCATCACGTAATAAAAAAGGCTATTTACTCATCAGTAAACAGCCTTTCGATAACAGATAGTGCGCCGCTAGAAGTTAGCGTTTCTGCTTGAACGTTATTTGGTATTCACCAATGCCTTCGTAGTGGAAGGTCGTTGGTTTATCGAATTCCATTTCCACGATACCGCAGTAAGAGCCCGTGATAATGGCTTCACCCGCTTGGAAATCAACACCACGACGCGTCATGTAGTTAATCAACCAGTAAATTGGGCTTGGTGGCAGTGTATTCGGGTGCTTACCGTCGAATGCTTGAACTTGCTCGCCTTGAGTCACTTCAATGCTGATCTCTGCAGAAGTGAACGCTTTTTCGCGATCAATCTCAGGGCCAATGAATAGACCTTGGTTTACTAGGCCATCGGCCAGTTTTTCATAGAACTCAGCGCCGCTGTCATCCGCAAAACGAGACTGCATTAACTCAAGTGCCATGTGGCAAGAACCAATCGCTTCGTTGATTTGCTCTTCGCTGTAGCCTTCTTGGCTTGCAGGCAGGCTCTTAGCAAGCGTAAATGCGATTTCAGGCTCAACGCGTACTACGCCGTTGTCAGCAAACAGTTCACAAACTTCGCCTTGTTGAACGCTGCCCGAGAAGATTGGCGCAACAACAAACTTGTCTTCAGCCAGAGGAAGTAAGCACTTCCAACCGCCGACTTTATCGCTTTTCAAATCGATCATTGAAGATTGGATCTTTAGCGCATCTTCCAAGTTATTCGGACGGTACTGTTCGTCCAATCTTGGTGCTTTGGTGCCAGCAACACGACGACTCAACAGTTCTTCAGCTGCTTGTTTAAATACATTTGTCATATAATACCACCTTTAGTTTTATGACCAGTATAATATCGGATTTCTTAAAGCTTGAATAGACAATTCAACAACGGTGCTACACCGAAAATTCAGCCATCAATTTTCGCATATTCTAGACGCAAACAACTGAAACTATTTTGATTTAAATGTAAAAAAGCCAGTAATTTGATTACTGACTTTTCGATGTATTACTGATGTTCAGGCTTTACTGCCCTTTCAACGTCTTCTTCAAATTCTGCATGAAGTTTCTGAAGTGAGGCATAAAATTAACAAACAGAGGGTGTTTTCTATCTTGCATCATCAATGGGCCTAACAAGCGAATGCTCACTCCTAGTCGCGCTGCTGATTGCTCGTCTAAGCCGCTGTCATGTTTGATCTTCTCAACAATCGCGAACATATCTTCTCTGTCTTCAATTTCAAACTGCATGGTTTGAAGTTCACGATCTTCTTTGATGTTCACTTCTTCGATAGTGATACGGTAGTTATTGTGTTTGCCTGTGAATGCTTTCATTTGGACCTCCTAAAATGCTTAAAAAGTGTTTTGGTTAGCTCTTCATGAATCGTTCGAGCTTAGGTTTAACCGTCATCGACATCACGACCATGATCGCAAGGCCAATGGGAAGTGCGGCAATAAATCCATTAAACCATCCACTGGTAAACGCCGATGTATCCGAAAATCCAATGTTATTTGCCGCTGTTACAAATGCCATCATGGACTCCATTATGAATGCCATGATCAGTCCTACGATCAGGTTGCGAACTTTCTCGCTATAAGTTGTGAACACTCTAGCAACGGCTTTGGTGACTAAAGCCATCATCACCGTGCCCATTGGCATCATGATCACGACAACAAGGGCTAACGAAGAAAGCCAGTTGCCAATAAATTCCTCGCCGAATCCGACATTCATGTAAGTCATCACAGCCGTTAAACTGCCGCCAATCGTCAGCATTAAGCTCATCATGACCAAAACTTTGTATAAAACCGGTGTGCCTTTTTGCTCAGGAAGAGTTGGCGTTAGAGTTGCTTGAATCGTCATATCTATTTCCTGTCTTGAATTTACGAACAATTAAGTTGATAATGTCAACTATAAATACAGTAGTTGATAATGTCAACTATATTTCTAAGGATAGTTTATGTCTGATAACACATCGCTAGAATCAATCTTTCGTCTAGTGCACTCTTTGAAACGTCAAATGAGCGAACAGATTGAGAGCTTAGACTCAGAGATCGCACCTATGAACATTCGTGTCATGAAGATCATTACTAAGAAGTCTCCATGTACCGCTATCGATATCGCACACTTCCTAGATCGTGATAAAGCACAGGTCACTCGGCTCATTAATGCCTTGATCAATCAGGAACTTGTGAAGAAGTCTCCGAACCCGGAAGACAAGCGCAGCCAGTTATTGGTTCTGACTGATAAGGGTCAAGAGATCATGAGTAAGGTCTCGGATATCGATCGAGACATGCTGAAGAGAATGACCAAAGGCATGGCCGAAGACGAGTTAGAACAATTCAGAAAAATTGCGAAGAAAATGGCGCAGAACTTAGAAAGCTGATCTTAAAAATAAAACTAAAAAACGCCACCGAATCGTAAGATCGGTGGCGTTTCGTGTATAAGTTGGGTTGTACAGCTTAGTGGTTTAGCTATGTCTATTTGGATGACAGCTCTAATTCGATGCTAGTTTCCACCATGCCTGAACAGGTACAGGCTCTGAGATCACCAAACGTTCACCCATCACCGGGCTTACCATTTGTACATCTCGCTCTTTGCTAATCGCCAGTGCTTGTTCCATTGGGTCTTGCCAATCATGCATAGAAAGGTCGAAGGTACTGTTGTGGATTGGCATCATCACCTTACCTTGCAGATCAATGTGTGCCTGAACACTCTGTTCTGGGAACATATGAATATCCGCCCAAAGTGAGTTATACGCACCCGTTTCAACCATGGTTAAATCAAACGGCCCAAAACGGTCGCCAATCTCTTTAAAGCCATTGAAGTAACCAGAATCACCGCTAAAGAAGACTTTCTTGTCTGAAGCGTTAATAACCCAACTGCCCCACAGTGTTTGGTCACGATCAAGCAAGCCACGACCAGAGAAATGCTGTGTCGGTGTCAACGTGAACTCAATGTCTGAGGCCGTTGCCGATTCCCACCAGTTCAATTCGATGATCTTCTCTTTATCCACGCCCCACTTTTCCAACAGTGCGCCCACTCTTAATGGCACTAAGAACGTCCCTACTTTGTCGGCTAATACCTTCACGGCACCTTTGTCTAAATGGTCGTAGTGATCGTGGCTGATCACCACCACATCAATATCGGGTAGGTCTTGCAGTGTGATTGGTGTCGGATGAAAACGCTTTGGTCCCATCCATTGCACCGGTGATGCACGATCACTGAACACAGGGTCAGTCATCACTAACTTGCCATCCAGCTTCATCATCACGCTTGAGTGACCTAAGCGGTAAGCAACGTCGTCTTGTTCTTCGATCAATTGCTCAGCTGTCATTGGAATCAAAGGCAATGCAGCGCGCGGCACTGGCTCGTTTCTTTCCACAGTCACGTATGCTTTCAAGATTGAAAAAATATCAGACATACCCGATTTGTATTCCAACTCACTGTTAGTAAACTTCTTTGGAAGCTTATCTAGATTGTCGTTTGATTGTGAACCTGTGCTTACGATAGCGACCACGGCAAGTACTCCTAAAATCGGTAATAGATATTTTTTCATTGGTATCTCTTTAACCGTTGGGATAGACCCAACACATAAACTACACCGATTAGTTTATATGCCAAAACCAAAAAGTAAACCACCGAGTGTAATTTTTAATTTATCTAGACGTAAGCGTGTCAAAGTCGATTTTGGAAAAACCAATTTTGGCAACGAGTTAACTTAGTTATTTAGCTAGTAAGAAAGGTTAATCAGCAGACCATACATTCTTGAAATCTGGCCATCCCCAGTTGGTGATGGCTACGTTTTTAAGAATCCCTTGGAAACGAACGGTCTGTAAGTGATGGAACATAGGCACTAACCAATAATCTGAGATCAGAGTAGACGCGATAGGTTCTAGCTCTGCCAAGTAATTAGGCAGTTCCACGGATGCTTTATGACTATCCAAGCGCTGCTTGAGCCAATCGCTGTTCATCTCTCCTAAAGCAGAGTGCAAAACAGGATCGTTCATCATCCACGAGAACAGCGAAGACGGAGCATTGTCATCGAGGTTCAAGTTACACAGCACCAAGTCCTCCTTTAACTCGCCACTCTGAGATAACTGAGCCAATTCTCGAAAACTGTAGGTGTTCACCTCAACTTCCACACCATATCGTTTGAGTATGTCAGATACGCAAATCGCACATCGATACAACGCATAATAATCGTAAACCGCTATACTCATCTTTTTCGGCAGTTGTGTCTCTTTCGAAGGCGTTCGATACAGCTTCTGCCAACTTGGCAGTATATTTTGAGCCAAAGAGACACTAAACAGACCTTTGTTATGTTCCAACTGAGACAAGATCGCTTGTGGGTTGGTCAGTTCTGAAAGGTATTTACGCTGCTCATTATTAAGCGGAGTTGCCCCAGAGTTTTGATTGAACAGGATAAATAAGCACCCATCCTCGACTCGGCTACGAAGGCCGTCTGTGTCTGCAGAAACAAGTTCCGTATCGCTTTTCCCTAACTGATGGAAACAAGAAGAATCTTCATAAGACGAGACTTGCATTTGGCTGTCATCAAACCGAGCACTGCCCGTCATTTGTTCCTCAAACTGCCAGATGGTCACCTCATCAGTTAACGAGCGACAACCATAATAGTGCTCAAATGCGGCAAGCTTGATTCGTTCATTATTGGTCTCAACCACTTTAAATGGACCGGTTCCAATAACAGCATGTGACACCGAGTTTAATGGGGACGGTTCACCAGTGACTTGTGCCGCGGGTTGAATCGAATATTTAACGCCAGCAAGTAAACCAGCAAAACCAGTATCTGCTTTGGTGAGTTGGAAGCTGATACTCAATGGTTGTTCACTGTAAATCGAAGCGACATGGCCCAGCTCTGTCTGATAGAAAGGTAGTAATTGTAAGGCAGTAAACAACGAAACTAGCTGCTTGGCGTCGACGGGGTTGCCATCGTGGAAAGTTAGACCTGGGCGTAAATAGAAAGTCCAAACCAATTTTTCAGCATCATATTCCCAATGGTGTGCCAGTTCAGCCTTCAACTTGCCCTTGCCATTACAAGTGACGAGGCAACTGAACACTTGCCTGATCAAAAATCGTTCGCTACTGCGGTGAATATGATGCGGGAAGAGATCTTCAAACTTACGTTTGTAGGTCAATTGGACGTGCAGTAACCCTTCGCGCATCGTCGCGCCAGAGGTTTCTTGGAGGAGAGAGCCAAATACAGCGCGGTCATCTTCCAAAATAGAGAGTGCTTTTTCGTATTTGCCCTGCTCTATCAATTTACTGGCAACATGTTGAGTCATTTCTTGATTACTAAAACGTAATGTCAGGTTAGAACGTTGATTCCGTCCCACTTTTGGCTCCCACACCACCCATTCAGCTTGATGCATCTTACCAAGTAAGGTTCGAGCGTGACGCAAGCTTGTAAACAGCATATCCGCTACTTCGGCTAGGGTGACTGAATGAGAAATGTTTGGCTCGAACGACTCTAGCCGCGTGTAGTAACGCATCATGTTTAGATCAGACAAATAATGAACCTTTTAAAGATAGCTCTTCCTAATTAAGCCCATTATAAAACACATTCATCAAAAAGTAGTGTAATGCGACCAAAACAGGAACAACCAATAAAAATAACATCTGTTTTTTAGTTCCTCTTAATTATCCATAATGAACGGGTCAGCAACAAACCATAGGTTGTAAATAAAGCCTAACCAGAGAGAGTAATGACCATGAGAAAATACTATCTTAACAAGCTAAAAAGCACCTGCAGTAAGCTCGAAAGAGAAGCACTACGAACACTTTTAGATCTATGTAACTGGCGTTATTAGTACACTTTTTAGCACCGAGTAAACGCGAGTTGGGTACAACCTAATATGCTCCTACCCCCAATATGAGTTAGGTCTCAACTCGCTTTTCCATTCCAATTCCCCTCTCAAGCCTGCTGTACCAATAGCTCACACAATCGATAAATTTCCGTTGTCGACTCGACAAATTTAATTCGTTTTCTTAGTTGAACGAAAAGCCTTAAGGTTCGCCCCGAAGCAAGCAAGGAGCCTCAGAAAAAACTGAAAGCTCAGCTAACAACTAATTTATTTGCAGTTACCAATCAGGTATTAACTAAGGAAACGCCATGCGTATCGCAATTCTTTCTCGCAACGAAAATCTATACTCTACCGCTCGTCTAAAGCAGGCTGGAGAAGCACGTGGTCATCAGGTCGATGTTAT
The DNA here is from genome assembly GCF_041473335.1 of Vibrio sp. 10N.222.55.C7. Taxonomy (NCBI): domain Bacteria; kingdom Pseudomonadati; phylum Pseudomonadota; class Gammaproteobacteria; order Vibrionales; family Vibrionaceae; genus Vibrio; species Vibrio sp. 10N.222.55.C7. The sequence continues at coordinate 22,319 of NZ_JBFRSC010000057.1, read as the reverse complement.
CGACACGTTGCACTGTGATATAGATATCGCGAGTAACAATCCGAAGATTCGCTACATGGGTGAAGAGCTACCTCAATACGATGCTGTTATTCCACGTATTGGCGCTTCCATTACCTTTTACGGAACTGCGGTTGTTCGCCAATTTGAAATGATGGGCACTTTTTGTATCAATGAGTCAGTAGCAATCAGTCGCTCTCGCGACAAACTGCGCTCACTACAACTGTTGTCTCGTAAAGGTATTGGCTTACCAAAAACAGGTTTCGCTAGCCGCCCAGACAAGATTCAAGACCTAATCAAAAACGTAGGCGGCGCGCCACTTGTGATCAAGCTTCTTGAAGGCACTCAAGGTATCGGCGTTGTACTAGCAGAAACAAACAAAGCAGCAGAAAGCGTTATCGAAGCGTTCATGGGCCTAAAAGCGAACATCTTGGTTCAAGAGTTCATTGAAGAAGCAAATGGCGCAGACATCCGTTGTTTTGTTGTTGGCAACAAAGTAATTGCTGCAATGAAGCGTCAAGCTGGTGAAGGTGAATTCCGCTCTAACCTGCACCGTGGCGGCACTGCTCAGCTGGTTAAACTAACCAAAGAAGAGCGCGCAACAGCAATCAATGCAGCGAAAATCATGGGATTAAACCTATGTGGTGTAGATATCCTACAATCTAAGAACGGCCCAGTAGTAATGGAAGTAAACTCTTCTCCAGGCCTAGAAGGCATCGAGAAAGCAACGGGTAAAGATGTAGCAGACATGATTTTCGAATTCATCGAGAAGAATGCAAAACCAAACGCTAACCGTACTCGTGGCAAGGGCTGATTGAATACCGATAACTCATGATTGGAAAGAAAATGAACAATAAAATGATCATAGGGAATACCGAAGCACTTTGCTTACCAGAGTTAGGGATAACTGGACTACATACACGTGTTGATACAGGGGCTAAAACCTCTTCTCTACACGTAGACAATCTACTATGTGTTAAATCAAATGGTGAGAAATTCGTAGAGTTCGACCTTCACCCAGACGTTTATCACCTAGAAGAGACGGTGCGCTGCAAGGCGAAACTGAAAACAAGTAAGAAAATTAAATCATCTAACGGCGAAGTTGAACACCGTTGCGTGATTGAAACCATGCTAAGAATCGGTGGCCAACAATGGCCGATCGATATCACGCTAAGCAACCGTCAAGACATGACTTACATGATGTTGCTTGGACGTCAAGGCATGAGTGACAAAGTGATTGTTGACCCTGCGGGTGAATTCCTGCTGACTCACTAATCCGAGTCATCGTAACCGCTCCACAGGTTATAACTAAAGCTACTCACAACGATATAAGGCCAGTCTCATGACTGGCCTTATTGCTATCTATTTTTCTATTTCTACTTTCAGCTCTGAATACACGACTTTGCATTCAAGCTTCTGATCTATTTCTTCGATTTACCATGAGATTGAAAACCAAATCGCCCAATCGATAAAAGTAATTTCTTGGTTTTGATTTTCGTCACTCGCCAATGTGTAACAGGCCTTCTTGGGGCACTCATCAACAGGTGTTCAAAAGCCTTCTGACTGAAATCGACTTGCCCACCATGCGCCACCAGCAAGGTATCGAGCTGCATGTCATAAATGCGCGATACAGACGCTCGATACTTATTAGGGTGAAAGATAGGAAATGGCGGAATCAGCTTCTTCTTAACCTCGACCATTAAATCGGCCACATAAGCCACGCTGTGTGATGGGCAATAGACCGAGAGATCACGGTCGGTATGGCCCGGTGTTTCAAGAACCAACCAATCATCAAACCCTGGAATACTATCCCCACCCGACAGCTTGTAATCCGGCTTTAACTTTCTTGAATACCATAGGTTTGCTTTAGGCTTGCCTAAGCGGTTCGCCATCCACCTAGCAAGCGCTAAGTCGGTCAGGTGCATCAAAATGCCATCGATGCCGTGATACCAATCTTTGTCTCGGTTTGCTGCCACCAAGTTACAGCTCGTGAGCTTTCTGAGCTTGTGCGCTGCCCCTGCATGGTCAGGATGCATGTGTGTCACCACAACCGTGTGGAGATCAGAAAAATCACGCATAAGTTCGGTTTCAATAAAAGCCTTCAAATGCGGAATATCGGCTCGACATGCGCCATCGAGCAACAGTAATTTGTCCGGATACTCCACCAAGTACATGTCTTGGATGTAACCTTTAATGGTATGCAGCTGCAAACCCACTCCTTGTGATAATTCAACTGGTCAGACCTACACCATAGCAAACTCACATTTATTTGTAACAAATTTGTTAACTATAAAATCACATCAAAGTACCATGCTCTTCCGCTCTTTTATCGTGACGACAAAGCATGTGATTTGTTGACCTGAGTTATTAGGACTATATATGCGCCTCTAATTTATTGTCTGAGTGCTATACATGAACCAATTAATCGATGCTCTTTCTACCCAAGGTTATTTCGTTTGGGATGACTTCTTAACTCAAGAAGAAGTGGTGGCATTGAGGGATTGCATTCCAGAGAACTGGAAAAAGGCTAGGATTGGCCGTAACGATGAAGTAACGCGAGAGTCGACCATCCGTAGTGACAAGATTCAATGGGTGCGCCGCGATATGGGTCAGCCAGCATCTCTGTTCCTAGACAAAATGGAACAAATTCGTTTAGCGGCAAACCAAGCGTTCTTTTTGGGTCTGTTCGAGTACGAAGCACACTTTGCTAAATACGAAAAAGGCGACTTCTACCAGAAGCACTTAGACTGCTTCAAGGGCAATGAGAACCGCCGTCTGACTACCGTGTTCTATATGAATGATGAGTGGACAGAAGAAGACGCTGGTGAGCTTGTGGTTTACGACCTAAAAGACAACCACATCGCGACCATTCCACCAAAGTCAGGCCGCTTATTTGTGTTCTTATCTGAACAGTTCCCACACGAGGTACTGCCGACAAACACAGAGCGATTCAGTATTGCTGGTTGGTTCCGCATTAACGGCGTAAAAGACAACCAACTCGATATCGCACACTAAAACAAAGCCGATTGTTACAAGCTCTAGCTTATTCAAAGCCTCTCCTTCGAGAGGCTTTTTTATTGAACAAATATTAAGCAAGCATTCAACAACAAACCTCTCAAAAACCACACGTGGTAAATATCAAAATCATCAATAACTTTTCTCTTAAATGAAATCGAAATGAATCTTTCATATCAGTGAAACGGTTTAGCCACTTAAGTGAAATACGCCCTGTTCAAGATAGCTTCAAACGACACCCCTTCCGTCTCGTTAACACTCTAATCCAATACCTCGATATCAATTTCATCCAAAAGGAAACGAAGATGAATAAGCTAATTTTGGCAGGCGTTCTTTCTGCGACAGCGGCAATTCCAGCATTCGCAACGACTCAAGTCACTTGGTGGCACGCAATGGGCGGCCAGCTTGGAGAAACAGTAAACAAAATTGCGACCGACTTTAATGCGTCACAAGATGATTACCAGATCACGCCAATCTACAAGGGTTCATATACAGAGACCTTAACAGCCGGTATCGCGGCATACCGAGCAGGTGAAGCACCCAATATCCTACAAGTCTTCGATGCAGGCGCAGCAACCATAATGAACGCGAAAGGCGTCGCGAAACCGGTACAGGATATTCTGGTTGAATCCGGCTACAACTTTAATTCAAACGACTACCTAGCTGGCGTTCGTAACTTCTATGCCGACAACCAAGGCAAGATGGTTGGTATGCCTTTCAACAGTTCAACACCGGTTCTTTACTACAACAAAAATCTTCTCGCGGAAGTGGGTGCAGACGCGCCTAAAACTTATGAAGAACTAGAAGTGGTTGCTAAGAAGCTGAAGGCAGAAGGACACATCGCGTTTTCTCAATCTCTCACACCGTGGATCATGTTCGAGAACTTTAAGTCTCGCCACAATCTACCGGTCGCGGACCAAAACAACGGCTACGATGGCTTGTCCACTAAGATCATGTTCAACACCAAAGACATGATGATGCACGTTAGCAAGATGAAAGAGTGGTCAGATCTCGGTTACTACAAGTATTACGGCAGCGACTGGGATGCAAACCAAACCCCTTTCGAGCGCCAAGAAGTGGCGATGTGGATGGGTTCTTCAGGCTCATTCGGTGGCTTACGTAACCGCGTACCTTTCGAACTCGGCACCACATACCTTCCATACTGGAAATCGGTTAACCCAGACGCAGGCTTAACCTTCATTGGCGGCGCAGCTCTGTTTGCACTCAATGGTCATGACCAGCAACAAGACAAAGGTGTCGCAGCGTTCTTTGATTACCTGACTAAGCCTGAAACTCAGGTCTACTGGCACAAAACCACTGGCTATGTACCTGTAACAACGGCTGCCTATGAACTAGCGAAAGAATCTGGCTACTACAACGAACAACCAGACGCAGAAGTGGGCGTTAAGCAGCTAAGCCTAAAATCGGGCGAATGGACTAAGGGCTACCGCTTAGGTTACTACCCTCAAATTCGTGAAGTGATGCATCGTGAGTTCGACAATATCTTCGCTGACCGCTCTAGCGTCGAGAATAGCCTAGATAAAGTCGAAGATGAGAGCAGCAAACTGCTGAAACGCTTCGCTCGTACGATGAACTAATTTGGCTTTTTAACCAAAGCAGATTACTGAGCTAAAGGCTTAACAAACCAAAGCCGTTCATTGCTCCTCACCACTTGTCACTGCGTCATTAAAAACGTAATGGCAAGGAGTGAGGAGATTCTTCACTAGCGCCATTTCTTGCTCCAAAAACTACAACTCAACTGGATGCATTCCTTTGCTATAGCGCTAGTGCTCACCGTAACTAACAGTGATAACAGTCACTAATTTTTGGGGATTACCCTGTGGAACGACGTCAGCAATTCTTTCACTCTCCGCTGCCTTACCTATTTTTGGCGCCTCAGATACTCATCATTGCAGTTTTCTTTATCTACCCAGCAGCAAAGGCAGTTTACCTGTCCTTCATGCTAGAAGACCCTTGGGGCACCTCTTCCATCTTCGTGTGGTTCGAAAACTATCAGATGCTATTCGAATCGAGAGAGTATCTGAACTCGATTGGCTTCACATTAATGTTCGCAATCGTGGTCTCTTTCTTATCGCTTGCCTTAGCGCTGCTGCTCGCGGTTAAAGCCGACAACATCATTCACGGACAAGGCGCTTACAAGGTCACTCTTACTTGGGTTTACGCGGTTGCTCCTGCGATTGCAGGCGTAATCGGTGCTTTCTTGTTTAACCCACACATTGGCGTGTTTACCGAGATATTTGCGGTTATAGGCTGGGACTTTAGCTTCCAAACCGACCCTTTAGATGCCACGTTTGCTCTGATTTTGGTTTCGGTTTGGAAACAGGTTTCGGTGAATTTCATCTACTTTCTGGCTGGGCTTCAATCGATCTCTTACGCCGTAAAAGAAGCGGCGATGCTCGATTGCGTCAGCGACTCAAAACGTTTCTGGACCATTACTTTCCCGCTACTCGCACCTACAGGCTTCTTTCTTCTGGTCATCAACCTCACCTACTCGTTCTTTGAAACCTTTGGCGTGATCGACACCATGACCAATGGCGGCCCAGGTGGCGGCACAACGTCGTTGGTGTACAAGGTGTATCGAGACGGGTTTGTTGGCGCAGATTTAGGCGGCAGCTCTGCGCAGTCAGTTGTGTTGTTGCTACTGGTACTCACTCTTACATTTATCCAGTTTCGCGTTGTAGAAAAGCGTGTTCACTACTAGCCCACCACAGCTAGGTTTTAACGCGACAGGAGTTATTTATGAAAAGTAATAAGGTCTATGACCACCTAATTCTAATTGCTGGGATGCTGTTCATGTTGGTCCCTATCTGGCTAATCTTCGCCAGCTCGACGCATAACCCGAACACCATTGTCAGCGAAGGCCTGCAATGGGTACCAGGCGATAACTTTACGGCCATTTATAGCGAAGCTTGGAACAAAAGCATGGGCTTCAGTGGCGAAGTCACCGCCAGCAAAATGATCGCCAACTCGATGATCATGGGGCTAGGTTTTGCGATCGGTAAGATCATCATTTCGATGATGGCTGCGTATGCTTTGGTCTACTTCAGACTGCCTTATGCTACAGCTTGGTTCTGGTTGATCTTCGTGACGCTTTTGCTGCCATTAGAAGTGCGCATTATCCCTTCCTATGAGGTTGTCGCTGGGCTTGGGCTTCTTAATAGCTACACAGGTTTAATTCTGCCTTTGATCGCCTCAGCCACCGCGACGTTCTTTTTTAGGCAGTTCTTCAAAACCATCCCCGATGAATTGTTAGAAGCCGCTCAGCTAGATAACGCAGGTCCATTTCGATTCTTTGTCGACATCTTATTGCCACTGTCTAAAACCATGATTGCCGCAATCTTCATCATCATGTTTGTGGTGGGTTGGAACCAATATCTGTGGCCAATCATGATGACCACGGACGAAGGCTACAACACCATCGTGATGGGCATCAAACAAGTACTCAACAACATCAATGAAACCAGTTTACCGCGCTACGACTATGTTTTTGCCATGGTAATTTTAGCTATGTTGCCACCCGTTTTAGTGGTGGTTGTATTTCAACGTTGGTTTGTAAAAGGGCTAGTAGAAAGTGAAAAATAATAACGACAAAAATCAAATGAACGATAACCGCATTCAATCACTCGCTGAGTACAAGATGTCTCACCTGCATTCTCACCAAGCTATCCACAAAAATACAGAGGACACCCCGATGCCAAAGTTAAAACAAACGTTAGGGCACACCCAAGCCACTCACAACCATACGCACAAAGCACCTACCATGTTAGGCATCAAAAACTTGGTAAAGACTTATGAGAACGGTCATCGTGCAGTGAAAGATGTCTCGCTTGATATCGAAAAGGGTGAATTTCTTGTGTTGGTTGGCCCATCGGGTTGCGGCAAGTCTTCTATCCTACGTTCAATAGCGGGGCTGGAAAGTATCTCTGGCGGAGAGATTCACTTAAGTGGCCGCCGTGTTGATAACGAAAAGCCAGCTCAACGAGATATCGCAATGGTCTTTCAAAATTACGCACTCTACCCTCACATGACGGTATACAAAAACCTCGCTTATGGTTTAAAGAACCGAGGTGTCAGCCAACACGTAATTGAAGAGAAGATTGAGAAAGTCGCCAAGACACTAAAGATCGAAGAATACCTAGATCGCAAGCCAGCCAAGCTTTCGGGTGGTCAGCGCCAGCGCGTTGCTATGGGACGAGCGATTGTACGCGACCCTCAACTGTTCCTGTTTGACGAGCCTTTGTCTAACCTAGATGCCTCATTGCGCGCTCACATGAGGTTAGAAATCAAAAAGCTACAACGCGAGCTAGGCGTAACCAGTGTTTACGTGACTCATGACCAAGTCGAAGCCATGACACTGGCAGATAGAATCGTGGTTCTCAACAAAGGTCAGATAGAACAAGTCGGCACACCAAGAGAAGTTTACCACCAGCCTGCCAGTACCTTTGTGGCAAGCTTTATTGGCAGCCCCGCGATGAACTTCCTAACTGCCACGCTCGATGATGGCTATCTTGAAATCGGTGATCAACAAATGTACCTGCCAGAGTACGCGCACGTTAAGAACGCGACTATCACGCTTGGCATTCGCCCTGAACACTCTGAGGTTTGTTCCGAATTAAAAATGAACACCTTGCCTCTCGAACTGCGTATCAGTGTGGTTGAGCCATTGGGGCCGAATCAATTGGTTCATGGCCTGGTGAACGACCAACCCTTTATCGCCGTCACGCCAGAAACGACACTATGCCAAGTACTGCCGCTCGGAGTAAGCATTAATAAATCCAACCTGCATATTTTTGACAGTCGTGGGAAGCGTATTCAGCCGAATAACTTTACTTCACAAGAGTCACGCGAAGAGACGACAAGCATAACGACGGCTCTCGCTTAATCGAGTACACTGATATTTAATGCGTTTTTACGGTGCGTCTTTAAGAAGGATTAATTATGTCGTCTATCATCGTAGGTCATCGGGGTGTAGCAGGTACTCACCCAGAAAATACCAAAGCAAGCATTGAACAAGCCGCTAAACTCGGCTTGAAATGGATTGAAGTAGATATTCAGCCAACTCAGGATGATCAACTTGTGGTTTGTCACGACCACACCCTTGAGCGCTGCAGCGATGGCAAGGGTCGTGTCGACGAACACACCCTTGCAGAACTGCGTCAGCTCGATTTTGGCAGTTGGAAGTCTGAGCAGTTCGCTGGTGAAAGAATATTGACGTTGGAAGAGTTGCTCGCGCTTGCTGAACAGCATGATCTCAGCGTGAACTTAGAGATCAAAGTCGACAGTCGACATCAAGCGCCTCATGTCGTTGATTTGCTGCATACCGAGTTGATTCGTTCAAATCTAGACACCGACAGAGTGCTGCTTTCAAGTTTCAGCCATCAAGTCGTTTCTGAAATGGCTCGTCACCTGCCGAGATACCGCGTAGGTCTGATCACCGAGCAACTGACTCAAGCCGACTTGATGTTGATTGACGAGGTTAAAGTGTTCAGCTGTCACATGAACTACGAGCATGTGAATCAGAGCGATCTTGATACACTGAGTGAAGCAAACATTCAAACTTGGTGCTACACAGTAAACGATCCGTCTCACTTCAAATTCATCTCAAAAGTAGATGCCGTATTCACTGATTTTCCGAATCAATTTACCTCTATAAATTGACCAAACAAATACCGCAAAAACAACCCCGAGAGACTTTAAAATTAACTCTCGGGAAACCTTAAAATTAGGTAGCAAACACAAGTGAGTAGGAGTACATTCCGCTACTCACTTGGTTTCATTAGCTCGCTCTATACAGACAGCTTCATTGGTTACTTAATTTATGGATCTCATTTTTAGTCCAACCTTCCCAATTTTGGGTGCAATCTTCATTTTCGCCGCTATTGTTCGTGGCTTCTCAGGTTTCGGTTTCACCTTAGTGGCATTGCCATTAAGTGCGTTATTCGAGCCTGTTATCGAACTGGTTCCCGTCTTCATGTTGATCGATCTCCTAGGCAATGTTCAATTACTGCCTAAAGTTCGAAAGCATGTTAACTGGCGCTGGGTTTTAAAGGTATTTATCCCTTGTTTTGCCTTCACACCAGTCGGCTTACTTCTGCTTAAATCCGTTAGCCAAGACACGATCATCTTGATCATAAGTGCCTTCATTTTTGCGTCTGCACTTATGATCTACAAAGGTTTCCAGTACAAAAGCGAACCTAGATTTACTCCCTATATTCTAGGAAGCCTTGCGGGTGTAATGAACGGCGCGGCTTCGATGTCAGGGCCTCCAATTGGCACTCATGCATTAGCAAGCCCAGTCGCTCCGCACATTGCCAGAGCAGGCCTGATAGCCTTCTTTGTATTGGCTGATTCCACTGCGTTTGTTTCGGCATCTATCGCTGGGTTAGTCGACCGCGATGTAGTTTGGCTGACTCTCGCGCTTCTACCAAGCAGCATGTTTGGCGGTTATGTGGGTTCTAAACTGTTCGAAAGATTTGGTGGAGCGAAGTTTAAGCCAGTCACCATTGCATTGCTGATTGTGATTGCAATATTCAGTGCAGGTCGAGTCATACTGTAACTGGCTTTAGCGGTTAAGTTTGGAAGTTGCTTTTACGAATTGGTTTCGCGAATTGATTGCGCTAATTGACTACGGAAAATGATTAAGAAAAGTGGGTACCTATGACTACCATTCAATATGGATAGGGGTACCCATTTTTACAAGTTGGAGAAACTCATCCATATCTTGATTGGTTAACGCGATACAGCCATCCGTCCAATCAAAGCTTTGAATAAAGCTCGGCGAACGACGCTCGCCGTTTTTGATGCCATGGATTTTGATGTTCCCTCCAGGGTCTACATCATTTTGCTCCGCCCATTGCATATCCGAAGGTTGCGGGTAGTTAATGTGTACTGAACGATAAAAGTCTGACTCTTCCATCACATAATCGAGCTGGTATTCCCCTTCCGGTGTTCGGTTGTCTCCTTCAAAGCGTTTATGCCCTTTCGGTTGTTTGCCTAGCGCAATACGAAACTCCTGAATCACCTCTTCACCTTTTAGCAGATACATCCTACGTTTCGATTTATCGACTTTAACTAACGTAACCACTTGCGACAGCGAATCTATCTCAGATGCGCTATCCGGTACGTTGTAAAACTGTCGAGAGGAACTTTGAGGTGGACGTTTCGATGACCCTTGAGAAAGCTGAGCTACCTTTTCATCAGGGCTACTGTTAAGAACATCATCCACAATAATCACATGCTCGGAGTTTGAGCTCGTGGAAGAGGTTGAGTTAGATGAAGACGTTGAGACACGTTGAGAATGAGCCGGTGCAGACTCGAATACGATGGTTTCGATAGCGGTCGCGTCAGAGACTATTTTCTCGACCACGACTTGCTCAGCATTCGCGTTCGAAGCCACAAACAGTAAACACAGTGATAAAGGCAGAAACAGACGCACCTTTAGATCTCCTCAAAACGCATGGACATGGTTCGTGACTGAGTTTCCATTCCTAACGACTCATAGAAACCCTGAGCTTGTTGGTTAAACTCCATTACCTCCAACCTAAGTTCTATCGCTCCTCTCGCCTGCGCCCATTGATTAAAAGACTTCATTAACGCTCGACCAGCACCTTTGCTCTGAACCTGATCGTTCACCACAATCGTATTGACCCTTGCCACCTTGTGCGGCTGAATAAAACTGACGCCTTTGTTCTGCGTTACCTTACCCGCTAAAAAGCCAACGACTTGCTTGTCGTCTACTGCAACCAAGAAAGCGCCAAGTGGGTCAAGCATCAAACCTAACCAATACTCTTCACTGTCGGCCAAGCCTTGTGACGCTGGTGCAAATACCATAGGCGCACCAAGATGATGTTGACGGTTTATCTGCTCAGAGAGCGCTAAGATCGCGTTAATATCAGTTACCTTGGCCGTCCGGATTTGCATATCATCACCTTGTTTGAATTCAATAACACCTTAGCAAAAATGGCTTAGTTGTGCACCGTTACACTGGTCAACTCAGACGCTCTGTGAAGGCTGAACATTAATATTAGGCACTATGTTTAGGGAAATTGTTCCGTAAATCTCAGGCACATTGCCAGCCGTTGAGTGCTACTATCTCTGCAGAATCAATATACTAACGACGACTAACGACTGGATACCTATATGATTAAGTTTGCTGTAATTGGAACCAATTGGATTACACAAAAGTTTGTTCAAGCTGCGCACGAATCTCAATCGATGCAACTTGCTGCGGTTTACTCTCGAAATCTAGACAGCGCGGCACAGTTCGCCCAAGAATTTGACGTTGAAACCACGTATGACTCACTCGACGCATTGGCCAATGACAACACTGTAGAAGCCGTGTACATCGCTTCCCCTAACTCACTGCATTGCGAGCAATCTATCTTCATGATGGAACACGGCAAGCATGTTATCTGTGAAAAGCCGGTTGCATCAAATATTGATGAAGCAACACGCATGTTCGAAGTCGCTGAGAAAAACGGTGTGGTGCTGTTTGAGGCGTATAAATCTCAATTCCTACCGAACTTTAAGCAAGTTCAACTTGGGTTAGAAAAGATTGGCAAGGTACATAAAGCACACATCAACTACTGCCAGTATTCATCGCGCTACCAAAAATACCTAAACGGCGAGAACCCAAATACCTTCAACCCAGCTTTTTCTAACGGCTCATTGGTCGATATTGGCTTTTACTGTGTTGCCGCGACAGTCGCGCTATTTGGCAAACCTGAAAACGCACAGGCTTCTGCAAAGCTACTTGATTCAGGTGTCGATGCTCATGGCTGTGCGATCTTCCAATACCCTGAGTTTGATGTGACCCTTGCGCACTCCAAAGTCAGCGACTCTTATGCGCCAAGCGAGATCCAAGGTGAATTAGGGGCGATCATCATCGATCACATCGCTGAATGTACTGACGTTAAGATCCGCTACCGCGATGGCACGGTAGAAAACCTTACTCAAGCACAAAGCGAAAACTCCATGAGTTACGAAGCGCAGGCCTTTGCTAGCTGCATTGCTGGCGACAACGCAACACAAGCGCAGGCCCAACTGCGCGCTTTAACGGTTGCGAAGTTAATTACAGAGATGCGCCAACAAGTTGGTGTAGTGTATCCAGCGGATAAATAACGTCACAGCGTAAGTTAACAAACTGATTTTTAATACATAATTATTTATACATAACTGAATTTAATCTTTACGACAAATAACCGGATTAGTTGATTGAGGTCCCATCTGTTTAAATCCGCGTTCGATATCTATCGTATTTATTTAATTTATTGAAGGTGTGTAAAGTGTTTTCAGTTGATGATCGCGTTGTAGCAACAAAAGGTGTTGAACTAGGTGAAATGGTAGTAACTGGCCTAAGTGCTGGTGGCGGCTACGTTCACGTTACAACGGTAGAAGGCGCAATGACGCTTACTTACCCAGCGCAAGATCTTAAAAAAGCATAGTTTAACCACTCTGCCCTTTTAGTAGTCACTCTACTAAAGGTAACAAAATTGAGGCTTTGGCTGACTTCACTCTTCTGCATTAGAGTAAGCAGCCAGAGCCTTTTTTATGCCCGTCATTTACCCACCAGCTTTCTCATTAGCTTACTCGTTACAATAAAACCGCACTCAACTGACAATAGAATTAGGCAACGAGTTTCTACACTAGGTGCTTATTCTCATCGTTCTCTTGATATTCCCGTGCACTTAATCGCAGTGAATAGTTCTTGTTAACAAAGGCTTATTGTCTGCGAAAGTTTCTGGTACATTAGCATCATCTTATACTAAGAAAGACCCGAATGAGGGAAGCTATGAAGCTTTACATTTACGATCACTGCCCTTTCTGTGCAAGAGTCTCCTACATTGCTCAATCGCTAGGCTTGAACATTGAGCTTGTTTCTGTCGATTATGATGATGCCCAAACCCTTATCGATCTGATCGGTAAAAAGATGGTACCCGTCTTACAAAAAGACGATGGCTCTATCATGGCAGAGAGCCTAGATATCATCGCGTACTTCATGGACTTGAAATCAAGCGATGAGCAGCGTGTGCCATCTGAGCAAGTGACTGTGTTCCAAACTCGCGCATTCCCTCTTACTCAACAGATTGGACGCCCACGTTGGTGGAACCTCGACTTGGCTGAATATCGCTCTGCTGGAGCCAAAGAAGCTTGGCGTGCCAGTAAAGAGACCGAAGGTTTTAACTTTGAAGAACTGTTAGAAAAGACGCCTCAGTTCGTTCAACTGATTAACCCATTACTGAAAGATGCCGAACTCTTACTGGATCTAGAGAATGGTGAGTCATCACTGCCTCTAGTCGATCAAGCGGTGTATTTCTCGATGCTTCGTGGCTTTTGCGTAGAACCAAGCATCACATGGCCACCAGCACTTGAACGCTGGTTAGAAAAGAAAAGTGAAACGCTAAAGCTGTCTTTACTTCGCTAGAAAGCTATCTCGATTAAGAAAGCAAGCTCTGATTAAGAAAACAAGCTCTGACTCGCAAGCGACTACAACGAGCACAAACAAAAAATCGAAGCTCTCAGGTGTAAACTGCGAGCTTCGATTTTCTTTTATCTGGCCATTCTATTTCTCTAAGGCTTTGTCTTACAGCAGACGCCTTCTCAAACCTGTTCGCTCCAAGATTCGTGTCGAAATTTCTTCAACCGATAGTGAAGAGGTGTTGATGTAAGGTATCGCTTCTCGACGGAACATCGCCTCTACCGTTTGCAATTCATACAAACATTGTGAGTCACTGGCGTATTCGCTGCCTGCTAAGCGGTTCTCACGAATTTCAGTGAGCCTTTCTGCATCAATGGTCAAACCAAACAGCTTATGTCGGTAAATCTCAAACTCTGGCAACAGCTTTAAGCGTGCCAAGTCATCGTGGATAAATGGGTAGTTTGCTACGCGTAAGCCAAACTGCATCGCCATATACAAACTTGTTGGTGTTTTGCCACTTCGAGAAACACCCAACAAGATGATGTCGGCTTCTTCCAGCCCTTTTAGCGTGATGCCATCATCATGCGCGAGCGTGTACTCAATCGCAGCAATACGGTCGAAATACTTCACCGAGTCCTTGTTTACACTGCGTGAGCGCTGCAACTTAGGAACAGGCGCCATCTGAATGTCATCCTGTACTTTCTGCACGATGCTCTCTAACACGTCATAACAGTGCGCGGGCGCTTCTAGCAATTTGGTTTTGATATCAGGTATCACAATCGAAAAGAACACTAGCGGTTCTAATCCGGTATCACGATACGAAATTTCAATCTCTTTTAATAAATCAGAAAGTTTGTCCTCACTTTCCACAAACGGAAAGGTTTTTTCATTGGCTTTAAAAGGGAATTGACCTAGAACAACATGCCCTAAAGTCTCACATGTTATGGCCGTTCCATCAGAAACATAGAATACATCACGACTTTGGATATCAATTTGCATTTTTTATTTAATGTTTAAAATTATTTTGAGTAGGATGGGAACCATAATATATATAACGAAACCCTGCTGACTATTACGTCCCCCACAGCTTTAAAAAATAATTTACATTTTTTTAAACTGATACGTAATCGTTTGCCTTTAAATCCCTACAATGCTTGCTATGTTTCTGGAGAAATAAATGCAAAATAATACCCTATGGTTCAATGGCCTATCCATGGAAGATGTCGACAAAGTCGGCGGTAAGAACGCCTCACTGGGCGAGATGGTTTCTAACCTGTCCAATGCTGGTGTTTCTGTACCTAATGGTTTTGCTACCACCTCTTATGCGTTTAACGACTTTCTTGACTACAAAGGTCTTGATGAGCGCATCCACCAACTACTTGATGAACTTGATGTTGAAGACGTTGACGCACTGCGTAAGACAGGTGCAACGATTCGACAATGGGTTCTAGACGCACCCTTCCCAGAATCACTAGAGCAAGACATCCGTGATAACTACCGCGAGCTAATCGAAGACAACGAAGAATTGTCTGTAGCTGTGCGTTCATCTGCAACCGCAGAAGACCTTCCAGATGCTTCATTCGCAGGACAGCAAGAAACCTTCCTTAACGTGAAAGGCATCGACGCGGTACTCGAAGCAACCAAGCACGTTTACGCGTCACTGTTTAACGACCGCGCTATCTCTTACCGTGTACACCAAGGCTTTGACCACCGTGGCATTTCATTGTCTGCGGGTATCCAGCGCATGGTTCGCTCAGACAAAGCCTCTTCAGGTGTGATGTTCACGCTTGATACTGAGTCTGGCTTCGACCAAGTGGTATTCATCACCTCTTCTTGGGGCTTGGGTGAAATGGTTGTACAGGGCGCAGTGAACCCAGACGAGTTCTACGTTCACAAGCCAATGTTAGAAGCGGGTCACTACCCAATCGTTAAAAAGACGTTTGGTTCTAAGTTGATCAAGATGATCTACTCGACCAATCAAGAAATCGGCAAGCAAGTCGATATCATCGACACCGACACTCAAGAGCGTAACGAGTTCTCACTCAACGATGAAGAGATCAAAGAGCTAGCAAAACAAGCGATGATCATCGAGAAGCACTACCAACGTCCAATGGACATTGAGTGGGCGAAAGATGGCATCGACGGCAAGCTTTACATCGTTCAGGCTCGCCCAGAAACCGTATGTTCTCAAAGCGATCAAAACGTTATCGAGCGTTACGAGCTAAACAATAAGGCGGATGTCTTGGTTGAAGGCCGCGCTATCGGTCAGCGTATCGGCTCTGGCCCTGTTCGCTTAGTTGATTCTCTAGACCAAATGTCACTGGTTCAAGAAGGCGACGTGCTGGTAACTGACATGACAGACCCAGACTGGGAACCTGTGATGAAGAAAGCGTCTGCGATTGTGACTAACCGTGGTGGCCGTACTTGTCACGCTGCGATCATTGCTCGCGAGCTTGGTATCCCAGCGATTGTTGGTTGTGGTACAGCAACAAGCAGCCTAAACGATGGCGATACCGTGACAGTGTCATGTTCAGAAGGCGAAACAGGCTACGTTTACAACGGCGAACTCGATTTTGAAATCAAACGTTCTGAGGTTGATGAGCTACCAATGCTACCAACCAAAGTAATGATGAACGTGGGTAACCCAGATCGTGCCTTCGACTTTGCACAAATCCCGAACGAAGGTGTTGGCCTTGCTCGTCTAGAATTCATCATCAACAAGATGATCGGTATTCACCCTAAAGCGCTGCTTAACTTCGATGCACAAACGGATGAGCTAAAAGCGGAAATCAACGAACGTATTCGTGGCTACAAAGATCCTATCGATTTCTACGTAAGCAAATTAACAGAGGGCATCGCGACCATCGCTTCTGCATTCTGGCCTAAGCGTGTGATCGTACGTATGTCTGACTTTAAGTCGAATGAGTACAGCAACCTTGTAGGCGGCAAAACATTTGAACCACATGAAGAGAACCCAATGCTGGGCTTCCGTGGTGCATCTCGTTACATCTCACCAGTATTCGAAGACTGTTTCGAGCTAGAAACTCAAGCGATCAAACGTGTTCGTAACGAGATGGGTCTTAAGAACGTTGAAATCATGATTCCATTCGTTCGCACGCCAAGCGAAGCAGCATCGGTTATCGACATTCTGGCTAAGTTCGACCTACGCCGTGGCGACCAAGGTCTGAAAGTCATCATGATGTGTGAGCTACCATCGAACGCAATTTTGGCTGATGAGTTCTTGAAGTACTTCGATGGCTTCTCTATCGGTTCAAACGACATGACACAGCTGACGCTTGGCCTAGACCGAGATTCAGGCGATGTGGCACACCTCTTCGATGAGCGTAACCCAGCCGTGAAAGCAATGCTGAAAATGGCGATCGATGCGGCAACCAAAGCGGGTAAATACGTGGGTATTTGTGGCCAAGGCCCATCTGACCATGACGACCTAGCAGAGTGGTTAATGGAGCAAGGCATCAGCTCTGTTTCACTAAACCCGGATACGGTTATCGATACGTGGTTGAAGCTAGGTAACGTTGTTAATAAATAAGTAAATAAGTAACGCTTCACGCGGTACCTTAACGACAAAAGCCAGTCGCGTTGACTGGCTTTTTTAGGTTCTTTCCAAATTAGCTGGCTAGAGCGCTAGAAGTAGTATCTCACACCAACCCAAGCTTCGGTTTGCCAACCATTCGGCATTGACACACCTTTCACATCAACATCCGCTTTGGTAATGTCATAGCGCGTATTCAACCACCAAGTTCTTGCAGTGTTCATCGGCACATTTAACGATGTTTTAAATGAGAAGTTTTGCATGTCGATATCATCACCAGAAAGATCTTGCCACTCAGGAACCAAAGACACATAAGCGCCAGAGTCACCGAGATGCTTCGCGGTAATCAAACCAAGCGAGTACCCCGTTAAATCATCTTTAGATGAAGTGACGCCATGGATCTCCATACTACCAGTCATCAGTCCTGCTCTTGGAAATACCAGGAATCCACCGGTATAAGCTGGATTAATCGCAACAACACCGCCAACCGACAATAAGTCATTTTTAATACTGTTGCGCGTATTAATATAATCTAATGAAAGACCCACTTTAGGCGTAGCTTTCGTCCCCGTTTCAAAGACGTGGAAGTACTGAATTCTAGAGTTGCTGTACTCTGTACCGAATTTGTCTGGATCGCGAAGCGCTGTGTTGCTTTCATCGACAAACGTCCCTTCGGCCAGTAGGGCAAACTGCTGACCGTTTTCTAAACCGCCAGAAACTTGCCCTTGAAATTGGATATCTGAACTACCATTCAGCATCAATGCAGCTTGGGGATAAACTTTAGTGACATCAGCAGGATCGATAACACGTTCGGAATCTGAATCGGCATGTGCAGGAAGGGCTAGACCTAAACTCAACGGGATTAATAGAGCAAACTTTTCATTATATCTCTCGAAAGTCGTTTGCTTCCTCCTTGAAGCCTGGAACATCCTGTTAGGTAATAAATAGATTACTTGTCAGCAAGTAGTTTTGCTGCCGAACGCATTAGTGCAGGGCCTTTATTCTCACCAAAACCTGAGTGGTATGGGTTGGTTGAGAACATCACACCCACAAAGTCACGCGCCGGATCGATGTAAATAAATTGGCCTAGGTTGCCGCTTTTCGACATCGCACCATCGTTGAAAATGAAATCAAACTGGTATGCGTTGTAGTCTGCTTTTTCGTTGTATGCGTGCAGTGAACTGCTCTCTTTGCTAGTACCTACGAATGCTTTTGGATCACCGCCGTTGCGGATACGATCAATCACAGCTTGTGACACCACTGGCTCATCAGCCACCGCTTTCCAGCTAGGTGTAAATAGTGTTCCCCAGCGAGCCATATCTTCTACCGTTGATGAAACCAAGCCAACCGCGATCGCCATGCCATCTGGCGTCAAGTTGAATTGCATTGGTTGACGTGCGTGCACTTTTGACCAAACACGATCTTCGAATACTTGAGTCCAAGTTTTGTTTTCAACGTTTTCAACTAACTTAGTCAGCACCATGGTGTTGATAGATGCATAACGGAAGTGGTCACCTGCTTGTTCACCTTCCAGTTTCTGTGCACCTTGAGCCACTTCCATCCAAGTTTCCATTTCACCCGTTTTTGCACGAGGTGAGTTGAACGATGCCGCGAAGAAGCGCACCACATCAGAGTCTGGGTTCAAGATAGACTCTAATGTCTCTTCATTGTCTAGAGCGGTCGACATGTTCAGAACTTGGTGTACTGTGATACCATCCCAGTTCGTTCCTTTCAATTCAGAAACATACTCAGCGATCTCTTTTTCAGGGTCGACTTTGCCCTCTTCCACTAACATTGCGATCACTGTGCCAACCGTCGTTTTTGCTGTAGATGCCCAAACGTGCGTATCTGTCGGCTTCATACCTGGGTAAGCTTCGTAAACGATCTCCCCTTTGTGAATCAACATAAAGCCTTGGGTACGGAACTGTTCATCCGCCAAGTACTCATCCATTGTCAACTGACCTTTGCTTTCAGTATCAACTTTCAGTGCAGCGAGTCGTGGGTCGATATTTTTGACTAAAGGCTTGTACTCTTCGTTTGGAGCCGCCAGTGCCGTTGGTAGAAACTCACTCATGTGCATGTTGTAGTAAACGCTGTGGTCGCCGCCCATCTGCCAATGAAAGTTATTGAATAACTCACGAGCTGAGTCAGTAAAACTTGGGGTAAATGCTGTGCTCGCCTCTTTCACGGTCAAGGTAACTTGAGCACCTTCAACTTTCAGAGCTTCTTCAACTGGGTTTGCTGCAAGAGCAAATGATGATGCGGTCGCTAACGATACTAGAACGGCATTGTGTTTAAGTTTCATAATTGTTCTCCTTTTTGGGTTAGGAAAAGTATAGGGAGATGCGCTACACTTAATTAGGTCACTTGATGACATTTAATGGTAGGCACAAAACAATGAAAGCATCATCGAACACCACCAGCATACTGCTCACTTCGACCAGTAACATTGCTCCATATATTCAGTATTGTGACAAACATAGACTGGATTGGCGCACCGTCGCCGTTGCGTGCGGTCTACCCATTGAACTGACACAATCCAATCAATGGCTTCCTACACAAGACGTGATTCGCTTCATTCATGGCCTTGAGCGTAAGTTTGGCTATTCGATAGGGATTGAGGTTGGACGTAAGGCCTCTCTAGAGCAATTGTCACCTGAGCTAGACCGAAAAATTGAACAATGCACTTCTCTCGAGCAAGCGGTACGCTGCTTGATTACTGAAATATCGACCTTAAGTAATCACGTCACCATATGGACGGAAAAAAGCGATGGATTGTGGTGGCTGTGTCATCGAAGTTGCTATCACCCATCGACCTCAGGTTTTGAACAAGCAGAATGGTTTCGCGCCCTGACCGTGATTAGCCTATGCCGTAAGTTCATTGACAGTCGCTGGCAACCATCACACGCCAAGTTGGTCTCTAAGAACAACAGCGCACGTAAATTACCTAAGCATTTCTTTGATTCTGATATTCAGTTTGAAGAGCAATACGGTGCGTTCTCGATTCCGCTGCCCGATGATTATCGTGCCATTTCAGAACGAAATAGTACCCAAGATTGGCATCACGCTGTCGAGATATTAATAGACACCTATGCGACTCTACCTTGGTTCAATATTGAGTGGTTTGCGACCATGCTCGGCATGACAAAACGAACGCTGCAGAGAAACCTGAAGAGCAAAAACATTCTCTTTAAACAAGCCAAAGAACAAGTTCGGGAAGCTAAAGCAAAACAGCTACTTGAAGAGACCAACCTTTCTGTTCAAGACATCAGTTGGCAAGTGGGTTACAGCGACTTGAGTAATTTCAATCGTGCATTCAAAGGTTGGGTTGGAGTCACGCCACCAAGTTATCGGGATAAAGCGAAACATTAGAAATAGTCGAATGGAAAACCTTTAGACCCAATCCGCTAATATAAAACTCAGAAACAAGATACGACACCTTAAATTTCAATAAGCGAACGCATAAAGTTGCATTGCACAATGCTCACATACCGATGAAACTGTGCAAAGGTAATATCGATAGATTTAATGACATTTATTGGTATCGAGCTAACGTTACGTTATCCTTTACGCAATTCTTCATTGAATGGATTGTCACTACGACAAACCTACCTTCAAGACTGATAAGAGTGTTATGAATTCTACGACCGCAACTCCCTCGCCTTCTCTTGGCCGACAACTCTATACAATGACATGGCCAATGCTGTTTGGGGTGCTCTCCCTGATGAGCTTCCAACTTGTAGACAGTGCTTTTATTGGCCAGTTAGGCGTACTGCCGCTCGCGGTTCAAGGCTTCACGCTACCAATTCAGATGATCATTATCGGGATTCAAGTCGGACTAGGCATCGCGACAACGGCTGTGATCGCGAGAGCTATTGGGGCTAACGAGATACGCTATGCCAAACAGCTCGGCGGATTAGTCGTTGCGATGGGCAGTGTGAGTGTCGCGCTGTTCTCGGTCATCATCTATCTGTTGCGTGGTCCTATTTTACAACTCCTCGATGCACCACCGACGGTACTGCCGATCATTGATTATTACTGGATCTATTGGCTGGTAAGCTCTTGGACAGGCGCACTGCTCTACTTTTTCTACAGTGTGTGTCGTGCCAATGGTAATACCATGCTGCCCGGTTCGATGATGATCGCGACCAGCATCATCAACTTGATATTGGACCCGATTTTCATATTCACGCTCGACATGGGCATCAACGGAGCCGCGATTGCGACCATCTTGGCGTTCGGTGCGGGTATCTTTATCGTTGCTCCTAAGGTAACTAAGAAGCATTGGATGACATTCGACTGGCACGATCTTGATATCGGCAAGAGTATTCGTTCTATAGGAAACATCATGGGGCCTGCGATGATCAGTCAGCTACTGCCACCAGTCTCTTCGATGCTCGCCACCAAACTGCTTGCAGGCTACGGCACAGCAGCCGTTGCAGCTTGGGCGCTAGGTTCACGTTTTGAGTTCTTTTCGATTGTTGCAGTGCTTGCTCTGACTATGTCGATGCCACCTATGATTGGCCGAATGTTGGGAGAAAAGAACCTAGGGAACATACGTAGTCTTGTGAAGATTGCCGTGATGTTTGTATTAGGATTCCAATTGGTGATCGCACTGGTAACTTGGGTGTTCTCTGGCGGGTTGGCAAATCTCATGACCAGCGAAGACGAAGTCTCGACCATTTTGAACTACCACTTACTTATCGTTCCTATCAGTTTAGGGCCGTTGGGTATCTGTATGCTGATGGTTTCTATCTCGAATGCGCTTGGTAAGTCTTATACTGCCTTAACGATATCAGCACTGCGCCTGTTCGCCTTCTTCTTGCCTTGCTTGTGGATTGGTTCGCAGCTTGCTGGTATTGAAGGCCTGTTCTGGGGTGCCATGGTGGGTAATGTGCTTGCCGGTACATGTGCTTGGTTTATGTACCAACGCGCACTTGGGCAAGTCGAGGCTAAGCTTTCTAATTAATCAGTTAGCGAACTAAACGGCTTGCCAGCTAAACCGCTATAAAGTTATTAAACGAAAAAGCAGCCACTTAGGCTGCTTTTTTAGTTTCAGACTTAAAATATATTGGGGTTAGACTTGCTCAAAGTAAGCCAAAAACTCACCTCAATCTTTTTGGAATGGTGGCAATATTTCTGCTAGTGTTTCATCATCCCAATGCCACCATTCAAAGCTTTCTAATCGCCCGGCATAGCTAGGAGCATCAAACCGAGGACGCAGTAGCCAAACGCAATCGAGTATGGCGGTACGCCTTAAGCAGCGGTTGCCAACGAAAACAATCAACATAAATGAGTTATACCAATTAAAGTAAA
>NZ_JBFRSC010000056.1:24908-25093 GCF_041473335.1 Vibrio sp. 10N.222.55.C7 | reverse complement strand
AGGTTGTCACCTTCGATGTCTGTAGCACCTGTTAATAGGTCTGCATCGGTGAAGATTAACGTGCCATCTTCTTCAACGCTGAACTGTTGATCTTGAGGGACTGGCAGGTCGTTAACTGGGTTAACCGTTAGGTCAGCTGATGCTTGAACCGTATTGGTACCATCTGAGATATCGAAACTGATATC
>NZ_JBFRSC010000056.1:23732-24139 GCF_041473335.1 Vibrio sp. 10N.222.55.C7 | reverse complement strand
GTAACGGTTGCATCACCGTCAACCGTTAGGCTGCTGGCCGTCAAGTCATCGCCTTCCACATCTGATGCTTGAGAAAGCAGCTGCTCTTGGCTTAGACGAATCGAACCGTCTTCGTCGATTGAGTACGCTAGGTCACCAGACACAGGCGCATCATCAACCGCAGTCACACTTACATCGATGTTCGCAGAGACCGTATCGGTGCCGTCTGACACGTCGAAGCCGAAGTTTACGTCGCCATTGAAGTTCTCATTTGGCGCAAAGGTGTATGTACCATTACCGTTGTCGGTAAGAATACCGTCGCCGCCATCGTAGGTCACACCTTCAACCGTTAGGTTGTCACCTTCAATGTCGGTAGCGCCTGTTAATAGGTCTGCATCAGTAAAGATTAACGTGCCGTCTTCTTCAAC
>NZ_JBFRSC010000056.1:22593-22898 GCF_041473335.1 Vibrio sp. 10N.222.55.C7 | reverse complement strand
GGCGTAATCGTGAAGCTGCCATCATCGTTAGCTACAATCGTCGCATCACCACCAACCGTTAGGCCGCTAGCAGTAAGGTCATCGCCTTCAACATCAGATGCTTGTGATAGCAATTGCTCTTGGCTTAAACGGATAGAACCGTCTTCATCGATTGAGTACGCTAAGTCACCAGACACTGGCGCATCATCAACCGCTGTAACACTCACATCGATGTTGGCAGAGACCGTATCGGTGCCGTCAGACACATCAAAACCGAAGTTTACGTCGCCATTGAAGTTTTCATTTGGTGCGAAGGTGTATGTGCC
>NZ_JBFRSC010000056.1:0-21812 GCF_041473335.1 Vibrio sp. 10N.222.55.C7 | reverse complement strand
AGGTTGTCACCTTCAATGTCTGTCGCACCAGAAAGGAGGTCAGCGTCGGTGAATACAAGAGTTCCGTCTTCCTCGATTTCAAACGTTTTATCTTCAGGAACAGGCGCGTCATTAATCGGGCGTACCGTTAAATCAATTGCGCTGCTAATCGTTTCTTGGCCGTCACTGATGTCGAAAGTAAGGTCAAGTTCACCATTAAAATCAGCTGAAGGAACAACGGTGAAAGTACCATCACCATTGTCTTGAACTGTTGCATCATCACCAACTTGAACGTTAGAAGCAACAAGCTCGTCCCCATCTACATCACTTGCGTATTCGAGTAATTGTTCTTGAGTGAATGTTATGGAGCCATCTTCATCCATGATGTAAGCCAGATCTTGTTCAGCTTCTGGCGCATCATTTTCACTTTCCACTTTGATTTTAAACGTTTCGCTTACCGTTTCAGAATCAAAGTCATCCTCTACTTCGCTAATGGTCTCTTCGTCAGAAGCTTGAACATCAACTGCAAACGTCTCTTCTACTGTTTGTGAATCTAGCTCATCACCAACTTGTTGGTCACCCGACTCTGAAGATGTCGCACTCGGCGCTGCTGAAGTACGCGCAGCTTGGCCTTGTTCTTCATTACCTTCAGCGTCTACACCACCTGTCGCAGCCTCTGCGATATCACCACCTACAGCTTGTGCGCCCGCTCCAGCACCGCCACCACTGCCAGCAGCGTTATCCGAGCCAGCTTCAGAAGCGGCTCCACCAACTACATTGGATTGTGCAGCGTCTGAATCTCCATCACTTTCTGGCGTCTCTTCTTGCACAGCCGCACCAGAAGCAGAGGCATCTTCAGCATTACCTGCACCACTCGGATTTTCGTCTAAAGCCTGGTTAACTTCGTCTGCCGCATCCGCATTTTCAGCACCCGTCGCTATTGTCGACGCAATCGTGTTTTGTTGATTTTGTTGATTCTGCTGTTGGGAGGGCGTACCCGCGTCGTTCGTGTCCGTTTGTTCTACCGCGTCATTTAGATCTTCATTTTGGTTGTTTTGGTTGTTTTGGTTATTTTCGCCTGCCATTACAGCCTCCGTTGCTACTAGCTAACTGATCGTATTTATAGAGGCATTAAAGGACATCATTTTGAAAAACCAATTTTTTTATACAACATTTTTCATAATTTCTTTTTAAAGAGAAAGAATCAAAAAAAATTTGAAAACTGCCTTTAAAGATCCTTAGTTATTGTGATTAAAGCAATTAAGGCAGTGGAGCGATGATAGACATGACGAATTTGTTGCGCTCGGTCGACAACAACCACAAAGGGCTGCAATTGCTATTAGGCGACTTTTACAATGACTTTTCTGACGCAGCCCTAAATATAGAAGCGCTTCATAACGGTAATCATTTTGATGAACTCAATAGTTACTCAAAACGATTGAAGACCATCTTAACGTTGCTTTGCGACCAAGACCTTCCGCCAAAAATGGCCAAATTGGAACACTTGAGTAGACACGAGTTTCCTGCGCCGGAAGATCTAATAGAGGATGTAAAAACTGAATTGCACAACGTCAATCGACAAATCAACCACTTGTTGGATATTAAGGAAGTAATAGATGGCAAGTAACCGAGGTCAGTCATGAGCAATAACCAAATAGAACATCACCTCAGAAAAGCACTCGTTTCCAATAACGAGGCTTCTAAGGTCACAGCTGATGACACTATTGTGCTTGCTAGTGCCATGACCAGCGTTCACAAAACGTTGCTCATTATATTCTTGCTCGCTTTGGTCGCTATTGCGGTGGCGTCACAAGCACGTATCGATATTGTTGTTTCTGTACGTGGCGAACTGCTATTGGAATCGGATGTTGAGAAAGTTCAGCATTTAGAAGGCGGGATATTAGAAGAATTGTTAGTCAGAAAAGGGGAAGTCGTTTATGAGGGCCAACCTATCGCTCGAATACGCTCACTTGACCGTAACACTCAACTTGATACCGTCAATACTGAAATTATTCAGATAGAGCTCGATAAGATTCGTTATGAAAGCTTACGCGACATGATAGAGCCTAACTTCGACGCTTTCATTGAGAAATACCCTGAGCAAGTTCAGGTCAACATGAATACCTGGAGACAAGAATTCTCTAAAAACCGTTCAAATGAAGAACTCATTACACACGATATTAAGCACAAGAACTCGTTGATCAGTTCAATGTTAAAGCGTCGCAAAAGTTCAGAGAATCAACTCTCTCTGATACGTAAGCAGCTCAACATCAAAAACACCCTCTATAAAGAAGAGATGGCGTCTTATGTCGACGTTCTTAACATGAAAGTACAAGAGTCGAATATGGTGCGTGAGATTGAGAACCTTGACGAATCTGTGATGAATGAGCGTTTCCAACTCGACAAACTGGAAAAGCAACACCGTGACTTGGTTGAGAATCGAAACTCTGAGTACCAAGCACAAATCATTCAAGCGAACAAAGACCTCAAGCTAAAGCGAATCTTACAACCGCAGCATTCCGACAAGGTTGATCGCCTAGTCGTCTACTCGCCAGTCGATGGTGTGGTCGATAAACTTCACTTCAATTTCCGTTCTGCTGTGATTCCGCCAGGAGAAAGTATCGCCGATATTGCTCCAATAAATAATTCGTTACACGGTGAAGCGAAGATCCCACGTAAAGACATGGGATTTGTCGAAATTGGTCAGGCAGTGAAAGTAAAAATGGATACCTATAACTTTGCAAAATACGGGTTTGTTGAGGGAACCATCGCCTCAATCAGCCGTTCATCATACGAAGAAGAAGACGCTGAATTCTATTTAGCTGAGATTGAAATTGACCGAAACTTTCTTGAACGAGGAGGCACTCAATACAAGTTATCACCTTACATGGAGTTTACCGCTGATGTGAAAACAGGCTCGCGTCGCGTGATCGAATACGCTGCGAAACCGGTGATGTCAGCCATCGAGGATGCTTTCGATGAGAGATAATCAATGAGCGGTAAACCTTCGTACAATATTTCCATACCCGCCCTACGTCTAAGCATACTATTTAGCGTGGTATTGGCTGCGCTCGCTTTCTATTTATACTTTTCTTGGTCAAAAATAGATTCAGTCGCACAAGTGCAAAGCGCCCCACTGCTCATACAAGCCCAGAAGCTTAATCAGACCATAGAACAAGATATTCAAACTCTGCAACAGTGTTTAAGTACCAACACTTGCGGCACTAACGAATTCAACCTGGTTAACTTGAAGCTTGAAATTGATGAATTTCGCTCTTTAGCCTCGTTGAACAAAACCGAGTTCAGCTTGGTTGGGGCAACTGAATACACACAACTGGAATTGGCGATTAATCGTTTCTCCGATAGCGCAAAAACACGTAACGACGTATTAGGCTTGTACCTTTCATTGACCAATAACTATCTGCAGATGGACGACAACTATCGCACCATGTTTAACAACCATGCAAATGACTTAATGTCAGAAAAAAACGAGTTCTTTATCTGGTTGTTTATGGTGGTCGTGATATTGGCTGTGATTACGATTCTATCCAACTCAGTTGCTATGTTGAAGCTAAAGAAATCCAGTTCTAACGAACGCGAAATCGACTATGAATTCGATGCCCTGTATCAAGAGCTGAAGCAGCTAGATTTACAACGTCTTGAAGAGCTTCTTAATGAAGTTAGCATCAACCCCAAGCAGCGTCAGATTTACTCTCATCTCAAACTTATTTTCAGTAAATTAGAAGACCAAAAGCGCAATAACGATCTCTACAAACAGTTGTATGCGCTGATCGGTTATGAGATTCGCGGAATTACAAACACCATCAACGGTGGTGTCCAATATCTGGTTCAAGAAACCGATGAAAGCGGCGTGTTGATGGCGAACGATATTACCTCTGCGTGTAGCACACTATCTGAGTTAGCAGAAAACTATAATCGCTTGATATCACAGGGTACGGAAAGCAAGTCGAAAGAGTTCTCTTTACTGAGCGTGTTATCTGAATTAATGATTCATATCAGTGCCAAAGTACAACGTAATGAAAGCCAACTTGACTGTTTTATCTCTGACAACTTACCGAATCGTGTTGCAGGCCAATCCACCAGCTTATTCTGGATACTGTTCCTTCAACTTTCTAACGCTATTCAACTCAAATCAAATAAGAAACTGTTTGTAACGATTGAATCGGGTGCGGCTTCAGACATGGAAAATACCCGTGTCACCATCAACCTCAACTTCTTATCAACACTGGATGTTTCTGTTGCCAAGCTCAACAAACTCCATTGGAGCGCACACAAAGACCATACAGCCAGCACAGATGACTTAGCGAAAAGCGTTCTGAAGGATTACGGATATTACGAGAGCCACTGGTTCCAGTCAGGGGCTCAGGAACGTTTTCAGATCGAGCTTGATCTTAAGGCTAAGAACTTCCACACAGAGAAAACTCGCTTTGATGGCAAGCGTTTACTCTTGTGTGCTAATACTCAAGTTCGCATCGATGTGATGAAGAAAATGCTCAGTAACTTGGGGCTTGATATCACCGAGATTCGCACTGCAAATGAGCTTTTCTCAGCGGCGAAAACGTTCGGTGATTACGATGCGATTATGCTCACCGATACCTTTGAACCCAACAAACTGCCCTCACTAAGTAAGACTGTGAAATCTCAGCTTAAGAACCACCCAAATACCAAGTTACTGTTGTCAGTGACCAACACTCAGCAAGCACAAGAGTGTCATAGCTTCGTCGACAAAATCATCAACGCCCCTGCTATCCCTTATGAGTTCATTCCAAACCTACTCACCATTATGGAAGCGGAAGCATCGGAAGAACAGATGGAAAACAGCTCATTCCTTATCGTAGAGGATGACCGAGTTCAACAAATTTTACTGAAACGAATCTTGACCAAACAAGAATATGAACCAGACATGGTTGGCGATGGCGCCGATGCCGTGAAGCACTTTATGAACAAGCGTTCTGACATCATCTTCATGGATTGCATCATGCCGGGTATGGGTGGCATCGAAGCCACAAAACGCATTCGCCAATTCGAACAAGAAAACGAGAAAAACCCTTGTACCATCATAGGTGCAACCGCATTGACCAGCAGTAACGAACACCAGGCTTGTATTGAGGCCGGAATGGATTACGTAATCAGCAAACCTTATAAAAGCGACCAAATCATCAAGGTGATCAACAAGTATGTGGCGGTACAAAAACTTAACTAGCAGCATCATAGCTGCGCTTACATTAAGCACGACACCTTCAGCATCGGCGACTACCCTGCTTGAGGCGGTAGAACTCGGTCTGCAGAACAGCCTTTCTCTTCGAGCGAGTGATAAAGGGGTCGAAGAGAACGAGTACAACATTGGTATCAGCCGCTCAAAATTTCTTCCTTCCCTCAATGGTGCTGCCGATACCACATGGAATGAAAATGAAACCTTGCTATCAAGTGTGCCTGATGAAACTTCAAGCTATAACTCGAACAGCTACAGCCTTTCCCTTTCTCAATCGATCTTCAATCTGGGCGATATTTTCAAATATGGGACGGCAAAGCTCGACTTCAACATTGAAGAGATTAAACACGAGAACAAAATCCAAAGCACTATTTCAGAAATCGGCTCTCAATACTTTGAGTATTTGAAAAACAACGCACAAATTAAAGCGACCAAGGTAGAGCTTAAGTCGTCTGAGACGCGTGAACATCAAATGCGACGCAATGTGGAACTCGGCAATACAGCCGCCAGTGAGCTTTACGAAGTGATTGCTCAGAAAGAAGGTGTGTCGAATCGATTGAGAACCTTGCAGAAAGACCGTCGCGTCATTCTCAACGGGCTATCGATTCAGATTCAATACCCTATCACTCCGTCTCAAGATATCTACGAAAGTGTGCCTTTAAAAGAGATAAACGAAACCGAACAACGATCAATCATGGATCAAGCGTTAAAGCTCAACAACGACTTGTTAGTGGCTAAGAAAAACGTCGAGAGAAGCCGCAGAAGCTTAAAAGAGAGCGGTTCGAACTTCTTACCGACCGTATCGCTTTCAGCCAGCTATCGACACGATGACGCCAATAACTTCGACAAAACCGACATTACAGCGACAGGCGAAAGTAACTCAACCAGTGTTGGGTTAAACCTTGCGGTGCCTATCTTGTCCGGTGGCTCTGATTACTATGGCTATCAAAAATCATCGACTGCCATCGAACGTACTGAACTGCTTTACCAAGACTCGCTTTACACCACACGTAACAGCGTGACTACCTCCGTGCTCAACATTAACGATTTCTCGCAATCTATAAGCAGTTACGAAAACATCATTCGCGCCAACTACGCGTCTTATAAAGGGATCCAAAGAGCCTACCAATTAGGCACGCGTACCATCACCGACTTGCTGGCGGCGGAAAGTAAGCTGTTCAGCGCGTTAAGAGACTATGAAAGCGCAAGATACGACTACATCATCGAGACCATCAAGCTTGAGCAAATTAAGGGAATACTCTCAATTCAATCTATCGAAAGCGTGATGCAATTAATGAGTGATATTGAAGGTCGCGACAATCAAGATTTGGTGCCAAAACATCTTCTCTCAACGGAGTCATTGAGAAAAGGAGGTCGCAATGCAAACTGAGCAGTTTTCGCAAAAGATCAACATGGCAGATAAGTGTTATCTGACTTTCTCAACGATAATATCGACCCTGTTTGGTTTGGTACTGCCCTTCTCTATTCTGATCATTTTTGACCGAGTGTTACCCAACCAAGCACAAGATACGCTGTTCTTATTGTTCGCGATTATTTTGATTTCCATCTTCCTCGACTACCACTTAAAAAGTCAGGAAGAGAAGATATCTTCCGTTATCATGAGGCAGTTTGAAACCAACCTAACCAACAAGGTATTCCAATCCATCTGTTTGGCGGAAATATCTAAATTCCGTCGTTTGGAACCAGGCGAATACCTAGAACGAATCTCAACCATTCCTGAACTTAAGACCTTCTTTGGTGGAGAATCGGTTCGAGCGCTTATCAACCTTGCTGTTAGCGTGATTACTATACTTATCATCGGTCTCATCAACATATGGGCTGGTATCACCCTTCTAATTGCCTCGGCTGTCTTAGCGATTTTCGCTTGGAGTCTTTCCAAACAGAAAATTGGTAGCTTGCAGAATAAGTCAGACATCGAAGGGTTAACTACCTCCAAAATCATTGAGATCATCTCTAGCCCGCTTGATATTAAAGCGCGAAACATGGAGTACCGCGTTGAAAGCCTGATGACACAAATGGTCGAAGAGCGTGAAGTGGAGAACATCAAATATGAGCAAATCGAGTCGAACTTTGGCTTGATTTTGGCGCTCATCCAACAGCTATCCATTGCTTGCGTTGTTGTGGTCTTGGCGACTGCCGTAATCAATATGGAATCGAGTCAAGGCATCATGGCCGCGATCATCATGCTAACCAACCGTTACTTTGCGCCATATCAACAGGTAATGAGAACCGCGAGCCGCTGGGAGTTAAACAAACTCCACATCCAACGTATCGCTGACCTCCTTGAATTGGCCGCCTCTGTTGAACACCAACATGAAACAACAGAAGTTGAACGTATTTCGGTTAAGTATTCTGAAAAGCAGCGTATCGAGTTCGAACTCGGACAAGCCTATTTGCTGACAGGGAAAAGTGGTTCAGGTAAGACCCACCTCGCTAACTGTATTACGCGTCAGAACAGTGATAGCAAACTCGATATCATGATTAACGACACGCCTTTGGATGACGTCAATTACAACGTTTGGCGTAACAGTGTTCTGATGGTTGATAAGACCAGTTCGTTCGTAGAAGGGACGATTATCGATAACCTGACCTGTTTCCGACCAAGCTTGAATAACACGGCGTTTGCACTGTGTGAAACCATGAACATCAAAGCGCAAATTGATGGGCTTCCTGCCGGGTTTTATACAGAACTCAAAGGCCATATGCGTAACCCATTCTCTCGCCAAGTTGGCTACGCCTTATTATTAGTTCGTGCCCTGCTCGCCAGTAAGCGTGTATTGATATTCGATGACATCGATTGTGTCTTTGATGAGGAATTTGCGAGAGTCGTTCTCACCAGTACGGCTTATCGCGCCAATGACAAAATATTGATCATCGCCAGCAATAAAATGGACAAACTTAATCACCGCCTCAAACGCGTAAAACTTACCGGAGGTGACCAATGAGTATCCTAGTTGACTTCAATAATGTGCCGCAACGTGTCTTGGATTTTGAATCTAGTGGATACGACGAACGTTACAGTCAATCGCCACTTATTCGTGGTTTGGCCTACACCCTGATAGCACTCGAATGGGAAGGCACACCCGCAATACTCAGCGATGCTTTTATTCCAAAACCCAAAGATGGCGACAGCTTTACAGCAACCATCGAGCGCCTTGGATATCGCTGTGATGTTACTAAACTAAAGACACTCGAGAATATCGATAAGCACCCTCAGCCATGCTTTATTGAAATAGAGAATCTAAGTGCGATTTTCTTAGGCACCAAAGATGGAAAGTTGCTGCTGTTTGATTACACGAACAACAACACCATTGAATACCCAATGTGCAAAAAGCCCTGTTTGCTGATTGCGATTAGCGAATATTCTCGTCTGTTCCGCGAGCCACCTCCGGAATCGCAAGACAGAAGCAATTGGATTAAATACGCTTTCTATCGTTATAACAATGAACTTAAAAGCCTGATCATTCTGAGCTTCGTCATCAGTATTCTCGGTGCATTGCAGCCATTCTTTATTATGAGTGTATATAACTTCGCACTGACTTCGAGCTCCGAAGCCACACTCTATTGGTTAACCTTATTCGCCATTATTGTTGGCTTCTCGGAGTATTTCTTTAAAAAGATGCGGGTAAATATCATTGCCACGTCCGGTAAAGATCTCGCCGTGCACATCTCGCAAGCCGTTATATCTAAGCTGCTGTGGCTACCTTATGCGATGACATCTACAGCTGGGGTCTCTTCTCAGTTAGCGCGTTTGAAAGATATCGATACCTTCCGACGCTTGGTGACCGCAGAATCAACGCTTAGCTATTTTGATATGCCGTTTGTGATTGTATTTATCATCGCCATTGCTCTGATGTCTGGTACAGCGGCATTGGTGGTGATGGGCGGCTTAATACTGATGTTAGTGTTCTGTATTTACTCGCGCTATATCTACTCGCAAGCCACATCCAAAAGTTCGCGTGCCAATGCGATGGTTTCGTATCAATGGAATGAAATTCTTCGTGGTATCAAGACTATCCAAGGCCTGCCTTTACTTCGTGTCGTTCAATCTCGATTCAGCGCATCGCATATGCAAAGCACCAGCGATGCAGAGAACGTTGCCGTAACGAACAGTAAGATTCAGGCCGCTGGCGGCAGTTTGATCCAAGTGATTGGCACAGCAAGTATCGTGACTGCAGTTATTGGCGTGATGGAAGGTACTTCTGATGCGGGTGCCATGCTCGCGACCGTTATTCTGGTTTGGAAAGCGTTAGGCCCAATCATGGGTATCTATAACTCAATTTCCAAGTTCCAGTCGATCAAAGCTTCGTCCGCACAGATCAACAATTTAATGTCGATGAATGACGACAAATTAACCTTAGAGAAAAGCCCGCCTATTCGCCTGTTCCAAGGCAGCATCGTGGGCAGCGGTGTCAGTCACCGATACGCGGGAGCAGCAACCGGCTTAACTAACTTGGGGTTCAAAATCCCACCCAGTGCAAAAGTGGTCATTTGTGGCCCAACGGGCTGCGGCAAAACCACCTTAATTTCAATCATTGCCGGGTTAGAAGACCGCTATCAAGGCGCAGTCTCTGTCGATGGTTACAACATTAAACAGTTCAATAGCTACCGTTATCGCACCTCGATTAACTACATCCCTTTTAATTTGCATATTTTTGAAGGCTCACTCGAGACCAACTTCATTCTACACAACGGGCTGATTCCAACAGACAAGATGCAAGAGATGGTGAGCTTCTTCGAGTTAGATGAATGGCTTCCGGAAGGCTTAGCTACTCAGTTAAGCGTGGATAAATGCAAAAGTCTCCCGAATGGAATTCAACAAAAATTGCGTCTGGCACTCGGCTTAGGTAACTGTGAGCAATCTCTGATTATTATTGATGAGCCATTCAATGGTGCAGAAAATGAAAATGCGCAGTACTTTAACCGTTTGTTCAGCGATAAGTTGCTGAATAAAACAGTCATTTTTTCGACCAACGACCCTGGTTTGATCGCAACATCAAACATGAGTTTAGTGTTAGAGCCGGATGGAAATTTGAAATATTTTGGCTTAACAGACAAATACTTAAACAGCTTAAGCTAAAACCTCAACGCTTAATCACAATTCGCTATTTAGGGAAATAGATATAATTGACAAATTCATAAGCGAGAGGGATGATTCGCCCCAATACCACAGGTAACAAGGAAGAATATGTACACATTCGTTGCAGACAAGCTTGATGTAGCTTACTTATCCGCAATTCCTGAAAACCACCAACTTCAGGAGTGCGATGTACCTGAAGAAGAGATGGAGCTTCGAGAGATCGTTGAGGTTTGGTATGAGTCTGCCTTCCTACCCGCTTTCAATCTTCAGAAAATAGACATTGAGAACAAAGCAGAGCTCACCATCGTACAAATGCACGTATTCAGCAATGATACGAGCACACTCGCCTTCCTACTAAAAAACAGAGTGTATCGCGCCGCACTTAACAGAATGCTCGGTATTTGGACATTAGAACCCTCTGCAAAAACCGTATTAGAGCAACTTCTTTTCGAATTAAGCCTCGATAACAATCGTCCTCATTAGTAAGCTTTTTAAGTGATTCATCAATAAGCATAAAATTAAACAAACTGCCAAACGCTATAAATTACTAATAAAAGAACGAATTTCAACATAAGCTCTGGAATCACAAGAACTTATACCTCTCCCACACTTACGTAAAATTTACCGTTTCAAAGTTTCCATATCGGCATTTTTATTCTACTGTTTTTATATAACGACAGTTGGATGGATCCTTATATGGCGATTACGGTTTGGAATAACCTTTCAGTCAAACATAAACTCTTTGGCTTAGTTCTACTTCCCATTTCATTATTACTCTTCCTAGCAGGTAGACAGGCTTATATATTAACGACTCAGTTAACCGATTTTGAACGAACCAATCAGTTATCTGTCTATCTTCAAGATATTTCTATTTTGTATAGAAGTACCTTAGCCTCTAGCCCTGAAGAGTTTGCTACTCAAAGCAACCAAGTAAAGGCAGAACTTAAAAACCTGTCTCCCATCATTTTTTTAGACGCATCTGATGAAATGAATCAACTTGTTGCCGATTTCAGCGAAGCGACCTTATCGACGATGCAAGTGACTGACACTTACGATAAATTGGATGCCCTCGAATGGCAGAGCGATTTATACAAGCAACTGTTACTTGAAGTAGAGAAAGTCCCTTTTGAAAACACTAAACGTGAAATTCAACAGCACCTCACTGCCCTTAAACAACTTGAGTGGTTGATGTTTTGGTCGAACGAAGAGTTCAAGCTTGGTAGTTCACTGATTGAGATCTTCCAAATCAGCCAAGAGTACGACCCAGAACTCGCCGAACAGATCAAAACCTTGAGTGAAAGACAGCAATTGTTCTTAGAGCGCTTTGTTTCATTGAACGCCAACGAACATCAAGTTTCTTTGATGGTTGAAGTGTTTCGAAATGATGTGTTTGCTCAAAGCCAAGAGATAAGAAGCGCGCTACTCGACCTAAATACAATCAGCCAACTGACGCCACAAGAAGTGTCTGTCGGCTTAGAAGCGATGAGCGCACGGCTCAACTTATTACAAAGCCTTGGCGGCGTAATCAAGCAAGAGTTTCAACAAGAAGTTGAGCAAGCCATCTATGACGCGCAAATACAACGAACCCTGTTTATTTCAATCGTCGCTTTGCTGGCAGCGATTGTTATGGGTTTAACTCTTAGCTTGGCGAGACAAGTCACTAACAACCTTAATTTGGTGTTAGCTTTCTTAAAAAGCGAAAATGATGACACGCGCCCTTCTTTAGATAAATTAATCCAAGGTAAAGATGAACTCAGTCTGTTTGCTCAGCAAGTTGAACGATTGACCATCGAACGAGAGCTCGCGAAAGAGAGATTGACGGTAGCAAAAGAAGACGCAGAGAGAGCCAAAGAGGATGCCGAACACGCGAAAGACCACGCAATACAAGCCAGCAAAGCAAAAAGTAGCTTCTTGGCCAACATGTCTCATGAAATTCGCACCCCGCTCAATGGTGTTATTGGTATTTCGGAAATCCTCGCAGATACGCCGCTTACACCGACACAACGTGACTATGTTGATACGATCGAAACTTCATCCCAACTGCTCCTTAGCTTAATCAACGATATCTTAGACTTCTCTAAAATTGAGTCTGGCATGCTATTAATCAGCCCGCATTCTGCATCGATTAGAGAGTCGATATACGACATCGCCTCTATTGTGGCACCAAAAGCGAAAGAACAAAGAATATCGATTAACGTTGATATCAGCCCAGATACACCAGCACGCGTGATGATAGACGATCACCGTTTAAGACAGATCTTGATGAACTTTATGTCGAATGCGGTGAAGTTTACGGCTGAAGGTGGCGTCACATTATCAATCCAAACGCTCGAACAATCTGACGATAATGTCACCATTCGATTTGCCGTTCGCGACACAGGTATTGGTATCGATTCAAAGCAACAAAAACAAATATTTGAACCCTTCGCTCAAGAGGATGATTCAACAACCAGACAATTCGGTGGTACCGGTCTTGGCCTAGCCATCAGTACACAGTTGGTAGAGCTGATGGGTGGTCAAATTCAACTCGACTCCGTCAAAGGTGAAGGAAGCTGTTTCTACTTCGACTTGGTATTGCCTGTTGACTTGATACTGCCAAAACCAAGTACAGCAACGGCTGATATTTATGTGCTGGGTAACGAAAACATGCTCTCCGAGCGAATAGAGTCCGACCTTAACCTTTATGGTTTGAAGGTTACCGATAAAACGAATGATATAACGGCAATTACAGAGCAGCTCTCCACTCAAAAACACACTAAACCTATTACTGTTGTTTTCGCCGAAGATGACGCATTCCTAGCTAATACCCACGCAGATAACTTAGAAAAGCTGCACCAAAACGGCATCACTATCTGTTTGATACGTTCCTTCTTAAGTGAGCCAGCGGATCTTGGTGACAGCGTTACTGCACAAGTCGCACAGCCCCTACTCGGCTTGCGTTTAATTAAAGCTATTGAGCTTTGTGATACACGAGGTTTAGCGGAACTATCAGAAGCAAGCCAGACATCAGTCGAGATCCAACACAAAATCCTCATCGTTGAAGACAACAAGATCAACCAAAAAATTGCTGGTCTTCATGTCGGTAAAAGTGGTTTTGAATTCGAGTTCGCTAATAATGGTCAAGAAGCTGTGGACATGTTCACCGCTAATCCTCATTACGCGGCGATACTCATGGACTGCATGATGCCGGTTATGGATGGCTTTGATGCAACAAGCAACATCCGAAGAATTGAAAAAGAAACAGAAGCGACGCGACGCATCCCTATCATTGCATTGACCGCCAGTGTCATCGATGACGATATTCAGAGGTGTTTCGACGTTGGTATGGATGACTATGTACCAAAACCATTCAAGTTCGAAATGCTTAAAGAGAAAGTACTCACCGCGGTAGAAGCTATGCCACTACCAGCTTCCTATAAAGCTCAACCTAAGAAACAACCTGCAACTGTCACTCCAATTATCAACGGGGCTGCGACCAAACGTACTTTGCCTGAAGAAGCGGAACAAAACGCAATTCCGAGCAAATCAGAGAGAATCTTGCTAGTCGAAGACAACCGCGTCAATCAAAAAGTAGCTTCTATCATGCTGAAGAAGGCCGGATATGCCTTTGAAATTGCAGACAACGGACAAATTGCCGTTGATATGTACCAGAACGACAGTAGCTTCGACATTATTTTGATGGATTGCATGATGCCTGTTATGGACGGTTTCACGGCAACTAAGGAGATTCGAGAACACGAGAAAAACCAAGGCTTAAGCAAAACTCCTATTATCGCGTTAACCGCCAGTGTTATCGATGATGATATTCAAAAGTGCTTTGATTCCGGAATGGATGGATACGTAGCGAAGCCCGTAAGAAAAGAAAAGCTATTCCATCAAATAGAAAGTGCGACTTGTTAGGAGATACCTCATGGATTGGATTAGAACAATAAAAACACTTCCCCGCAGAGTCATGTTGCCAGTCGCGGTAGGGCTATTAGGAAGCTTGCTTTTTCTAAGCCCTGCTCACGCCGCTGAAGATTATGCCATATTTTCTTTAGACTCCGGATTTGAAGAGATATCAATAAACAAAGCGCGAAAGCTCTATAGAGGGAAAACTAAGCACCTCAATGG
The DNA here is from genome assembly GCF_041473335.1 of Vibrio sp. 10N.222.55.C7. NCBI lineage: Bacteria > Pseudomonadati > Pseudomonadota > Gammaproteobacteria > Vibrionales > Vibrionaceae > Vibrio > Vibrio sp. 10N.222.55.C7. The sequence goes on along the minus strand of NZ_JBFRSC010000056.1, from coordinate 7,386 downwards.
CAAACGTGTTGAACTGTCTGATTGGCCTGAGAACAGTGCCGAAAGAGAGGACTTTTATCAGCTTTTGCTTGGAAAAAATGCCGCTCAAATGAATGCACACTGGGCTGGTTTATCTTTTTCAGGAAAAGCGCGTTATCCAAGAGAAATCAAAACGGCGTCAACCGACAGCTTAGTCGACTGGCTTGATGACAAACCAAACCGTATTGGTTACTCCCCACTCTCTTCGGTTCCTCAAAATGCCAACGTTCTCTACGTTATAAGTTCGGAGAAATAATATGAAAAAAATAATTACGTCAGTGCTATGTGCTTCGATTGCCTCTCCGGCTTTTGCGAACATCGAACTTACCGATAATTTATCCCTGAGCGGCTTTGGCTCAACGTCTTGGGCAACATCGGATAACGATAATCCACTCATCATCAACCACGGTTTTACTGATGAGAGCTGTTACGACTGTGATACCACATTTGGTGTTCAACTCGATTACTTCTACAACTCATTCAAAGCTTCCGTGCAAGTTGTCAAGCCACCCCAATATGATTGGAGTGAACCGCAGCTAGAGTGGGCTTACTTAGGCTATGAATTTAATGACTTTGATGTAAGTATTGGACGCTTGAGGCTGCCACTGTTCCTTGCCTCTGAGTACTACTATGTAGGCCAAGCCTATATGACCGCGAGGCCACCTACAGAGGTGTATAACAGCGTTCTCGGAATCACAGCTTTCAATGGCATAAAAGTGAGCTGGACTCACGATGTCAGTGACGAAGCTACTCTTTTACTTACTCCGTTTATCGGCATAAAAGATAAAAATGACGTAGATTTCAACTCGACTACAAAACTGGAATTTGAAACCAACCGAATGTTCGGTGCCAATCTTCAATTGAGCGGTGAAAACTATCGTTGGAACTTGTCATTCCTCGACTCCAATTTTGATCAAACCGTTTCTGGCACGATTACAATCCCTGGGACTTCGATAACAGCTCCATTCAGTAGCAAACAAGACAACCAACACATTCAACTTTGGTCATTAGGAGCAGAATACGAACTGGGTCAATTTGTTTTGACAAGTGAAGGACAGATCAGTGACATCTCGTCCTCGATGTACGCTAGTTTGGGCTACAGACTAGATTTATTCACTCCATACGTCGTTTACGGAGCAGAGTTTGATTCTCACGAACACCTAACAGGAAACAGCTACCTAATTGGTGTGGATTACGATGTGTTACCTAACGTCTCCATCAATGGCGAAGTGCAATATTTTGAGGCTCGTAAAGCAAACGGTGCCTTTGTTGAGAATTTCAACGCACTTACTGGTTTTGATGACAAAGATGCCGTCCTTTATACCATCATGTTGAGTTTCGTCTTCTAACCCAAATCCTTTTCCAATTACGCCAGACGAAACTGGCGAAGAGTTTATGGTAAGTGCAACGAATCCATATGTAAGCAGCACTGGGTATTCGGTACTCAAGCAAGGCGGTAATGCAGTCGATGCAATGGTGGCGATGCAGATGACAATGTCGGTGGTTGAACCGGATATGACTGGGATTGGCGGCGGTACTTTTGCGCTGTTTTACCAAAAAGACAAAGACCAAGATTGATCGCACCAAACCTTACGACCCAACGGGTTTGCTCGTCGAAAAGAAAACCTACGCCGAAATGTTAGTACCAGAGTTCATGCAGCTCGGTTATCCGGTGCATGTCATTCCAGTCGTCAGTGGCTTGAATGCCATTGAAGTCAAAGATGGCAAGATCTATGGCGCGACCGACAGACGCCGTGCATCAAGCTCTATGGGTGAATAATAAAACGAAATGGGCAAGTAACAGGCTTGCCCTTATTTTGTCTTTAGTTGCTTGAACCTCGTCTAAGCAGTTCATGGATGCGAAAAAGCCAGTCGAACGTGTCGACTGGCTTTTCATTATAGGCTTCGCTAATTACTCATTAGGATATTATGAGCTTGGCGCTACTCGTTTATCTTTCAACTGATCAATAACATAGTCAGGAGCTACTTTACCTAGCTCACCTAAGCAATCATCGGTCTTTTCATTTCCGTAGCGCACATAGATATCGCATACCGCGTATAGCTGCTCTGGAGAACCAGAGATCAAATATGCTTTCTCGAACGATTTAGTCGACTTGTCGATATCCAACTCTTCTTGTAATACCCCATTTAGGTACCAGTAGTAGCTGTTATCTTTCGCTAGCTTCGCAGCCACTTCAATCTCTTTGGCTGCCGCAGTTTTGTCTTCAAGGCGAACCAGAGTCAACGATTTCGAATAATGCAGAGCGGCGTTGTTTGGCACGCTCTCCAAACCACGATCTAATACTTCGACTGCTTGCTTATCTTTGTTCTGAGCTCGAAAATTATCTGCGTAGCTCAACCAAACTTGCGCTTCTTTTGGATGCGTATTGATCAGCTCTAGATAAACCGTTTCCGCCTTATCCCAGTCATTGTGCCAACGAAGCACATCAGCAAACAGTAATTGGTACTTTTCAGATTCTTGCGTTTCCAAGAAGCTAATAAGCTCTATGACTGGTGGTTCAATTTGTGCTTTCTGCTCGTCATCCAATGCATTGAAGTCACGGACTAGGTTTGACGTTGCCGTATGGCGAACCATGGTATCGCTGTCTTTTAGCAAGGGTGAAACTAACGCCCAGCGATGTTCAAGTTGGTAAGGTTCAGAACCGATAACCGCCGCTTCACGAACTTCAGGGTTTTGATCTTTTAAGCCTCTTGCCACCGCCACCAGCGCATTTTGGCTTGGATATGAAGCAAGCTCTTGCACTGCACCAGTACGATTTTCAACAGATTGATTCTGATCTTGTGCCATGTAAGACAACTGTTGAATGCGGGTTTGAGTGTCCGTCATTTCAAGCACTTGATTGATATTTTGTGCTGGCGCGTCAACCGTTTGTTGAACGCTATTCGCAGCCATCGCAGACGTTGAAATTAATGCGGACGTTGAAATCAATAAAGCAACAGCCGTCGCTAAACTCTTCTTCATCATAGTATTACCTTAAACTGGAGAACTTAGCCTGTCCTTAGACTCGTATCTGATTAAATTTATCTTGGACCTGTTGATCCAAAGAACGAGTTAAAACTTGGTCTCGAACGTAGCTTGTTGCGCCTGTTTTTCTCGATGCGCCATCAATACTGAGTCGCTGAATTTACCATGAGCAACCGGATGCCCCATCGCGCGAGCGATGTACGCCATCGACTTATCGACATGAGAAAAGAACTTATGCCAACCTGCACATAAGTAGTTCAAGCCCGGTTCGCCTGCACGAGTTTTGATAAAGCGGTTCTTAGGGCACTCACCATGACAAGCGAACTTGTAATCACACTGCTGACATTGACTGGTCAGTGTGCGGGATTTAGCAAAACCAAACTTTTGCTGTGGTGCGCTGTACGCCAAATCATCAATTTTCTCGTGATGAATATTGCCAATTTTGTACTCAGGGTAAACATAGTGGTCGCATGAGAAAACATCGCCATTTGGCTCCATTGCCAAACCCTTTCCGCATATCTCGTTCAAGGTACACAATGGGTTCGGACGCCCAATCCACGTTTCTAAACTTGCTTCGAAATATTGAACGAACACTTTTCCGATATCGTGTTTCGCCCACTCATCAAACACAGCAATCAGGAAGTTACCCCACGCCAGATCTGACACACACCATGATTCCATGATTGAATCTTTATGACCCGGGATCAGGCGCTTGTCACCCTGCTTCAATTGCTCGCTCACTTGAGAGGTTTGCGGTGCAACCGTTCGGAACGTTTTCTGTTCAACGATAGGAATAAACTGCATTTGCGGTGACTTCACCACATCACGTAAGAATCGGTACACTTCTAGTGCATTTTGACTGGTCAGGTTGTTCACGCAGGTTAACGTCGCGAATTTCACTTGGTGCTTGTGCAACAGCTCAACAGCCGCCATCACTTGTTTGAACGTACCACGACCGGCTCGGTTAGTACGGTAGGCGTTATGCAGCATCTCTGGGCCATCAATACTTAAGCCGACCAAGAAGTTATTCTTTGCTAAGAACTGTCCCCAATCGTCATTCAGTAACGTGCCATTGGTTTGTAAGTCGTTTGAAATCAATACACCTTCAGGTTGGTACTTCTTCTGTAGTTCAACCACACGTTCAAAATAGGCCAAACCAAGCATGGTAGGTTCACCACCCTGCCATGAGAAGATGATTTCTGCCGTGTTTTGACCTTCGATGTATTGTCGGATATACGTCTCTAACGTTTCATCATCCATTCTTGGAGAACTGCCTTTCTTGTACTCCAACAAATCTTGCTTACTTAGGTAGTAACAATATTTACAGTCAATGTTGCATGCTGCGCCAATCGGCTTAGCCATGACATGCAAGCGCTTAGACGCTTTACCGTTATATTGTGGACCTTGAGTAATATGCATGATTTACCTACCTATTTTAGTATTCTGGACCCATCATAATTCCTATTCGATCAGGTGACATGTTATACCCTTTATAACCAATAGGAATGACCTTAAACGTTAGAATTAGACCCTATTTCGAACATCTGAGGCACGTGATGAAATTTCTTAATTACAAACAGTTAGCAACAATTAGCAGCGTCACCATGACTATCCTTCTGAGTGGCTGTGCAAGCGTGCCTACACACCCCATCGCCCAACAAATTGACCAAGAGATGGTGTTGGTTGAAGGCGGCACATTCACCATGGGGTCGAACGGTCCAGAAGCGACCAAAGCAGAGCGTCCTGCACGTAATGTAACTGTAGATAGTTTCTATATTGCGAAGTTTGAGGTGACTCAAGAATTGTTCGAATCGGTGATGGGTTCATCTCTCAGTTATTTCCAAAACCCACAAGTTCCGGTCAATAACCTTAGTTGGCAGCAAGCAAACTATTTTGTTGAGCAGTTGAATGAATTAACGGGTGAAGAATACCGTCTGCCTACTGAAGCTGAATGGGAATTTGCAGCCAAAGGTGGCAATAAAAGTAAAGGCTATACTTACAGTGGTTCCAATAACTTAGATGATGTTGCGTGGTACTCAGCAAATTCTAAAAATAGCGCACATCCAGTCGGGCTAAAGAAACCAAATGAACTAGGCTTATATGACATGACAGGAAACGTGGGCGAGTTTGTTATCGATGCCTTCGATGACACCTTCTACCGATTCGGTCCAACAGACAACCCTAACAACGCAAAACACAGCGACGTCGGTTTATCACACAAATCGGTTCGCGGTGGCAGCTTTGCTTATGACGAAAATGAATCTGAAAGTTACCGTCGTGACTTCGCAAGCCAATCGATCACTATGTCAGATATGGGGCTGCGTTTAGTTAAGGATGTGAACTAGCTAACGAAGCGAACTAACTAAAGATGCCGAAGGTTATGGTTCACTAATCGTCACCAACAATACTAAAAATACGATTCGCACTGCACACACGTTACAAATCTGGCCAAACGTTGGAAACCTGACCAAACATTAGAACTCAGCGGCAACAGTGAATAAGGAAACTCTATGCAATACACCAAGCTTTCAGGACTAACCCTCGCGTTACTCTGCGCTCTCCCAGCTTCAGCTGAGGAAAAGCCAAATCTAGTCCTTCAAATCACGGTAGATGGCCTGCGCGCAGATCTAATCGAACGATATAAGCACAACTTCGGTGAAGGCGGTTTCCGGTACTTAATGGATGATGGTACCTACTACACCAACGCAAACTACCAACATGGCAACACGGAAACGATCGTGGGCCATGTGTCGCTTGCAACAGGTGCTCCACCGAGCGTACACGGCATGGTAGGTAACGTTTGGTATGACCGTAGCGAAGAACGTTTGGTGTATAACGTAGAAGACGGTAACTACCAAATGCTGACCTCTGGTGCAGGTGTCGATAAAGCAACAGAGATCGACCCAACGCAGAAGACAGCACAAGGCGATGGCCGCTCTCCAGAGCCAATACTCTCCACCACGTTTGGTGACGAACTGACGATTTCCAATAGTGGCAAATCAAAAGTATTCGGTGTATCAGTGAAAGACCGCGGCGCAATCTCATTGGCAGGACACAGTGGTAAAGCCTTCTGGTTCTCCAAAGCACAATCGGAGTTTGTCACCAGTAACTATTACTATGACGAGTATCCAGATTGGGTATCACGCTGGAACGAGAAAGCGATTGCTGCTCAGTATTCCAAACAGAAATGGGAGCTCTCATTACCGCGTGATAAGTACACGTTGCAAGAACACGATACCGAACACAAAGTGAAACTCGGTGACTTCCAACGCACCTTCCCTCATCCTTATGGCCCGGCAAGTTACAAGAACTACAGCACAACGCTAACCGTCAGCCCTGCTGGTGACGAAATCACGGAAAACTTCGCTAGCACCTTGTTGATGCAAGAGAAGCTTGGCCAAGGCGACGTGACCGATTATCTGTCAGTGAGTTTCTCATCAAATGACTACGTGGTGCACCTTTACGGCCCTGAAAGCCTAGAAACAGAAGACAACCTTATCCGACTTGATAAGACTCTCGCTAAGCTTTTCAAAACCGTGGATAACCAAGTCGGGCTAGAAAACACATTGATTGTGCTGTCTGCCGACCACGGTGTACCTGAATCTTCACCTGCGGCAAATGCGCTTGGTTTCAATCAAGCTCAATACTTCAATAAAGACACACTACTCTCGAGTGGTGTTGAGAAACGATTGAAGGATGAATTTGGTTTAACCAAAGACGCGATTCGCTTGTACGCACAACCTTACATCTATCTGAATCATGATCTGATCGCTGAGAAGAAGCTTGATCTGGCTAAGGTCCAAGAAGCTATTGCGGATGAAATTGCAAAAGTGAAAGGTGTTGCGTTTGCTGTATCAAGTAGTGACATTGCGGCTAACCGAGTACCGGATACGCATGTGATGCAGCTAATTAAAAACAACTACCACCCTGCTCGTTCTGGCGACGTGTACGTAGTATTTGCACCGCGCAGCTACATTAACGACATGGAAGGCCTCCAAATTGCCTCTACACATGGTTCTCCGTGGAAATACGACACTCATGTGCCTGTGATCTTTGCAGGCTACGACGTTGAAGCTAAGAAGGTATCGCGACCAGTGACGCCATATGACATTGCGCCAACGCTTTCGAACAAACTGGGTATCACCCAACCAAGCGGGTCAATCGGAGAAGTGCTGCAAGAGATCACTGAGTAGACTCAATTTCTAAGGTTTCGTGAGCTAGATTTCGAATCCAGCACCCACTCAATAAAAGAGCCGTTTATCTGTTTCTGACTCACTAGGTCGAAACAAATAAGGTTCATCGCGGATTAGCGGGAACTAAAAACAAAAACGGTAGTAAGTGATATGGTTTAGTCGCCAAACAAAAATCATACACAAACTACC
>NZ_JBFRSC010000055.1:73363-78260 GCF_041473335.1 Vibrio sp. 10N.222.55.C7 | reverse complement strand
ATTTTTACTTTAATTGGTATAAATCATAGTGTTTCGCACGTCAGTCGAATAACTTACACAAAAGATTTTCCCGCAGCCCACAGCTCTTAGCTCAGGTTTTTCCCAAAACCAACTCATGATTAGGACTACATCATTTCTGATTCCAGCTGTGAGGTGACTCGAGCATGATTTCAAACGTATATAGCTTTAAGTTTAGCATTCAGATACTCGAGCCATACGCGCTGTAGATGTTTCCTTTATTAAGTGAGCGGCTCTCAGTATTAGTTAACAGCCTTTCGGCTACGAAATCTGACTTCTGCTCTATCTGTGAATCTATAGGATACGTGTAATTAGGGCTCTATCATGGAGGCTTCTCTTAAGAACGCTAGAGCTCATAATGAGTCGACTTAATGTCTCTTGTTATGCATTGAGCTTAAAACCACTCTCGATGGTATTGAGCGACTCGTTCTAAGTACTTCAAAGGGTGAAAGTAGGCTAGATTCAGCTTAAAGGTGAGAGTCGCTAAGTGTGTTCCCAAGTGGTGCCTGAGGGGTATATAAGCTAAGAAATAGAGCATCCCTCGTATTCGTGAAGTGACGTTTACCACCCTGCGGATTTAGATTCTTTGGTTCTAGGTGCTGGTATATTAGGGGTTACCACTCTGTCTTCGATTTTGATGTGTTTGTTGACTCGATATTAATCAGTCGTGTTGACCGTTTTGCTCTGAGCATATTGATTTCTTGCTGGTTAGTTCAAGCTATGTTTTGGTTATTGCGACTAAGATGAAGCTAGAAGGTCACTACTGTTTGCTTAGTAGAAATAAAAATCCCCCAAATCATTGGCGGATAGTTTTGTGATTCTTTTCAGAATTAGATAAAGCCTTAAACCTAATGGGTCGAATTATGAAATTGAGTTTTAACTTTGAAGATGCGAGCCAGATCTTTGTGGGATCTTTTGCCTTGGCCGTGCCGATTTCTTTTTCTGAAGAGGCTTGGAAGTTAGGGGAGACTTTACCTACCGCTAATCTATTGCTGCTATTTTTACTGTCTGCGGTGTTCTTAGGCTTCTATACGTATGAGAGTGTCTTTCAAAAAGATGTTGTTGCTCGGTTGCCGGTGTTTATTTTCAGAATAGTGATTGCTTATGTTATGACGGCATTGGTCGTTGCTTTGGTACTGACTTGCCTGGACAAATTACCTCTATTGAGTGATCCCGTCGTATCGATCAAAAGAGTGATTGTTATTTCAATGCCAGCCTCTATGGGCGCTATTGTAGTGGATAGTTTTGATAAAGAGTAATCTGTGTATCAATTTGGATTGAAGTGTCTTACAGAGCTTTTCAGCGCTTACTTGATTCGTTATTTAGCTTTCTTACCTCCAAACTTAGTATTGATTTTTTCAACCGATCTCCTAGTCAATAAAATGAGTAGCAACGTACTGTGACTGACTCTTACGTGAATGTGTCGTTTGTTGTTGGGAGATTTTGAAGAGCATTAAGTAGCGAAGATTTGTAGCTTTGGAAGGATATAAAAACGGTTGGTTTCTGAATTGAATACGGTATTTGAAAGGTGAGGGTAGTTGTATTAATAAATTAGGATCTTTAGATGCAAAAAAGCCGCATCAATGATGCGGCTTCTTTTAATTGGCTCCCCTTGCAAGACTTGAACTTGCGACATACGGATTAACAGTCCGCCGTTCTACCAACTGAACTAAAGGGGAATTGATTGTTTAGTCTCTAATCAAGAGAATGGTGCCGACTACCGGAATCGAACTGGTGACCTACTGATTACAAGTCAGTTGCTCTACCTACTGAGCTAAGTCGGCATCATGAATCAAAAAGCTTATGCTTGATGATTAACTTGGCTCCCCTTGCAAGACTTGAACTTGCGACATACGGATTAACAGTCCGCCGTTCTACCAACTGAACTAAAGGGGAATTATTCTTAAAGCTTTAAAGAAATGGTGCCGACTACCGGAGTCGAACTGGTGACCTACTGATTACAAGTCAGTTGCTCTACCTACTGAGCTAAGTCGGCACATAATATTTCTTTGTGCTTTACTGTTGTTGTCTAAGACACCAACAAATAAATTGTGGTGCCCGGAGGCGGAATCGAACCACCGACACGAGGATTTTCAATCCTCTGCTCTACCGACTGAGCTATCCGGGCGACGAGGTGTATTAAACGTGTTTTCGCGTTCTGGGTCAACATTAAATTGCAAAAAAAGTATCGTTTGATGTTTTTCTATACTTAGTGGGTTGTTTTTGCTCATTTGGGGTGAAAAACCTAGGTCTAGCATGCCCTAAAAGATAGTAAAACTACGGTTAACTACACTGAATGGGCGCCGAAATAAAAAAAGCACGTATGAAAACGTGCTTTTTTATTTGAAAATTTTCTAGGGAGTTTAGTGTTTTACTTCAAACCTATTAACCCAAGCTTCTAATTCGTTGGAAAGAGAGGCAAGAGTTTGGGTGCTGTTATGACTTTCTGTTACGACATTGCTCAGTTGGTTACCGCTCTCTTCGATCATATTGATACGCTTCGATATATCATCGCTCACCTGAGTCTGCTCAGCGGCCGCTGTTGCGATTTGATGACTCATTGATGAAATGGACTCTAATGCGACAACAATCTGTTGTAGTGCTTCAGAGGCGTTTTGAGACTCTGTTACGGTGCTTTCACTGGTCGCGGCACACACTTCCATGGTTTGAATTGCGTTGCGAGATCCCTCTTGAAGGTTATTAATCATTAATTGGATTTCTTTTGTGCTCGATTGTGTTCTGCCTGCAAGGTTACGAACCTCATCTGCTACAACAGCAAATCCACGACCTTGTTCGCCAGCTCGAGCTGCTTCAATGGCTGCATTTAGTGCCAATAGGTTAGTTTGCTCCGCTATATCACCAATCACATCCAATACTTTTGCAATGTTGTTTACATCGTTATCTAGGTTAGCGACAGCTTCGCTTGCTGTGCCTAGTTGGCCTGCTAAGCCTTGAATGTTATCTACTGTGTTGTGAATGAGTTGTTGGGTATGCTGGCTCTGTTTGTCGGCCTCGTCGGTGTTGCGCGCGGTATCGCTAGCTGAAGCAGCTACGTTATTGGCTGAAGAGGCCATCTCGGTCATTGCTGTCGCGATCATCTCTGTTGATTGCTGTTGGGTGTCTGTCAGTTGACCAATTGACCCAGCGCGATCTTCTACGCGCTGCAGTTCGCCTCTTAATGCCAGCATTGAAGCGTCAAGGTTTGATACTAGCTCAGCCAATGACTTACTCATTTGTTGTACGGCGTGATAGATACTGCCGTCAATTGCCTGAGTTTCGAAAGAGGTTTGAATTCGACCTTGTGCTACGGCTTGTACTGCTTCTCGTACGTCTTTAGGTTCGCCGCCAAGAAGCGCTAGCATGCGTTTAATGGATACAATTAGGCTCGCCAGAATAAGACCAGCAATCACGACACAAAGGAATAGCTGCCATTGAGCAGTAGACCAAAAACGAGCGTTAACTTCATTGAACCCGATACCAGTGCCGACAACCCAACCCCAATGTGGCGTTTTCTCTGCAATAGACAGTTTTTCTTCAATCGTTCCATCTGGCAGTTTTTGTGTCCAGGTGTACTCAATGATCTCGCCAGTACGATTACCAAGTACTCTTTGGATTAGCTGCCCAACACTATTGCCGTCGCCATCTTTAAAGTCGTTAAAACTGGTTCCGTGCAGTTGAGGATCTAATGGTGTCGCGATAAACGTCATGTTCTCATCGGCTACGTAAACATATTCATTATCTTTATAGATGTTGTTGCGTAGAAGGCGAGTAGCTAGTTGCTTGGCTTGCTCTTCTTCTAGTGTGCCATCAATCGCCATTTTTTCGACTTCAGTAAGAATGCTGTATGCGCTCTTAAACAGCTCTGTTACGCGAGCTTTGTTGTCCATGTTGCTAGCAACTCTTAAGGTCCATAAGCCTGTAGCCGTCAGTGCTAGCAGGGCGATCAAGATGATGCCCGATAATAAGTAAGCTTGCGTTTTTAGTTTCATATTTCCCCGCGCAGCGATTCAATAATTAGTATTAGGTATAATTCATCGAATCTTAATCTAAGTGGTGTAAGGCAGATATTAGAAAGACATCAAAGTATGATAGGGATTAAATTTTCGAAGAAAAAAAAGTAACAGGACTTGGTTCTATTTGTTTTAATGTGAATATTAGCGGGTCATGAACTTTATAAGGCGTTGGTTCTGTTGTAGTGGATATGCTTTATAGAACTTAGAATCAACTGCTGTAGTAAGAGTACTAAAAGGAGATAACTCAATTTATCGAGACTGATTAAGAGTTAGTGAGGAGCTGATGTGTATATTGAATAGAGTTTGTTTTTGTTCAAACGAAAAAAAGCCAAGTCTTTCGACTTGGCTTTCTTGAATGTGGCTCCCCTTGCAAGACTTGAACTTGCGACATACGGATTAACAGTCCGCCGTTCTACCAACTGAACTAAAGGGGAATTATTTGTGTCAACATCAGGTCTATAAAGACCATTATTTGTTAAGCACCAAATAATGGTGCCTCGAGGCGGAATCGAACCACCGACACGCGGATTTTCAATCCGCTGCTCTACCGACTGAGCTATCGAGGCAAAAGAATGGTGCCGACTACCGGAGTCGAACTGGTGACCTACTGATTACAAGTCAGTTGCTCTACCTACTGAGCTAAGTCGGCACACTAAATTCTTTGCTTAAAGAGTTAAACTCTTCAATTAAAACCTCATATAAAATGAAGTCCTTTAAAAATGGCTCCCCTTGCAAGACTTGAACTTGCGACATACGGATTAACAGTCCGCCGTTCTACCAACTGAACTAAAGGGGAATTACTTGTCTCAACATCAGGTCTATAAAGACCATTATTTGTTAAGTACAAAATAATGGTGCCTCGAGGC
>NZ_JBFRSC010000055.1:0-72553 GCF_041473335.1 Vibrio sp. 10N.222.55.C7 | reverse complement strand
GTCGGCACACTAAATTCTTTATGCTTTTGTCCGTGTTGTTACTCCCTGTTAAAGAGTGTTGACACCAACAAATCAAATTGTGGTGCCCGGAGGCGGAATCGAACCACCGACACGAGGATTTTCAATCCTCTGCTCTACCGACTGAGCTATCCGGGCAACGGAGCGCTATTAAACGGATTTTCTGCATAACCGTCAACTCCTTTTTTGAAAATAACTAAAAAAACCGTTCGTTCGTTGTTTTTTTATTCAAAAGTGAGGGTTATGTTTTACCTTGGTTAAATTCTTTTTTGAATTGCGTTACTTTTTCGAGGTATCGGCGCGACTCTTTATTTGGATGCTTCTTGGTAAGCGCCCAGTAGGCTTGGCTCGGTTGCAGCGAGTTTAAGTCTTGCATTGCTCGCTTTCTGTCCTTACTGAAGGTATTGAGTACGCCACCAGTACCGCCGTTATAGGCTGAAATCATACTGTATTCAAGCGTTAATGGGTTTTTTACGTCTTTCAAATAACGATTTTTAAGGATGTAAAAGTATGCGGTGCCAGCATCAATGTTGTTTTCTGGATTGAATAAGTACTCAGGGCTTGGTTCACCAGGTTTCTTTTTGACGTGTTCAAATACATCTCGACCAGCGGTTTTAGGTACCACCTGCATAAGACCATAAGCATTAGCCCAGCTTACGGCGTACGGGTTGAAGCTACTCTCTGTCTTGATGATAGCGTAGATTAAATCTTCAGGGATGTCATAACGCTGAGACGCTCGTCGAACGATGTCGGCATATTGATAACTACGCTGGCTAGCGTGGTCGGCCACCATTGGGATTTCAACGTAGTAGGCTTTTTTAAAGTCGACTTCTTTGGTTTTTAGGTTATTCGCGATCAGGTAATCCGCAAACTGGTTCGCTCGCCAAGTCCATTGAATGGGCTTTTTTTCTTGGTCTACGACCTGATTATAGAGGAAAGGTTTGCCTTCTAGCTTGATGCTTTTAGAAGAGAATAGATCGACATGCGCCGGATCATCTGGCGTCAAAAGGGTCGTCATGATCGCATTTTTGAGGTGTTTTTTCGGTTCGGTAGAGGAAACCGTTTCCACCGTTATGAGGCCTTGGCTAAAATTCACTTCTGAACGACTTAAGTAATTATCTATGTATTTCACATAGTTACTCTTACCTGCCATCTTGATTTCACTGCTACCCCAACGTTTTTGAATGTTGCCTGAAAAGCTATCTATTAATGAATCTAGCGCCCCGGTATCTTTTTCAAATTGTCCGGGTAGCTCAGCTAAATTCTTCACAAACCGGTTGGTTGGCTCGTAATTGACATCATAAATGCTTTCGACAAATTCACGGCTGCAGCCAGTTAATAACATGGCTGTTAGGAAGTAACTTAGCTTTTTCATAGTTCCTCATACAAAAATGACATCGCAGCGTTAACCATGATGTCATTAAAAATTGCTTAAATAAATGTCTTATTCGCTTGGTGGAGTATAGCCATCAATTACGACATCTTTACCTTCAAAAAGGAAGTTAACCATCTCAGTTTCAAGAAGTTTACGATGCTCAGGATCCATCATGTTTAGCTTCTTTTCATTGATAAGCATAGTTTGCTTGCTTTGCCATTGTCCCCAAGCTTCTTTAGACACGTTGTCAAAGATACGCTTACCTAAGTCACCTGGGTAAAGTTGAAAATCTAGGCCTTCAGCATCTTTTTGAAGGCGAGCACAAAATACAGTGCGGCTCATAGTGGTTCCTCTTATCGCGTTCGTTGATTCAAACGTCGTCGTTCAGTTCAAAGGGTAGGCTCTCAATAAGCTGCTTTACAGGAGCGGCTAGGCCAATTTCTTCCGGTTTTGATAAGTTATACCAGAGACCTTTAGCCCCTTCCATTATCAAATCTGGTTGTTTATCTAATTTCACTAATACTGGCGTGATATCTAAGTGGTAGTGGCTGAAAGTGTGTCTAAACGCAATCATGGTCTTGATCGAATTGGTTTGAGTGTCTTTGATCGAACGAAGATCTAGTTGATGTTCGATCTCTGCGTTTTCATTTTGAGGGAAACAAAACAATCCGCCCCAGATACCAGATTGAGGGCGCTGTTCGAGCCACACTTGGTTGTCGTGATACAGAATCACAAACCATGTGTCTTTTACTGGCTTTTCTTTCTTAGGCTTTTTGCCAGGGAAGTCGAGCTGTCTATCGAGCTTCTTGGCCTCACACATGCTTTCAATCGGGCACAAGGTGCACTTAGGCTTGCTACGGGTACAAACCATGGCACCCATGTCCATCATTGCTTGGTTGTACTTATCGACATCTTTATTCGGAGTATGTGCTTCGGCGTGTTCCCAAAGCTGGTTTTCGACTTTCTTTTGCCCCGGCCAACCTTCAACGGCAAAACTTCTCGCAAGCGTTCGTTTTACATTGCCATCAAGAATCGCATGAGGAAGTTTATGAACCGATGATAAGACGGCTGCTGCTGTTGAGCGACCAATCCCCGGTAGCGCGTTCATCTCTTCGATAGACAGCGGAAATTCACCACCATATTGCTCAGCAACGATCTTGGCTGCTTTATGTAGATTGCGAGCTCGTGCGTAATAACCAAGCCCTGTCCATAAGTGGAGTACCTCATCTTGTTCGGCGTTCGCTAGGTCGATAACCGTTGGAAAGCGTTCTAAGAAGCGTTGGTAGTATGGAATCACCGTAGCAACCTGAGTCTGCTGAAGCATGATTTCAGATAGCCAAACGGTGTAGGCGGTTTTGTTTTGTTGCCAAGGCAATTCTTTACGCCCGTAGGCGTCATACCACTTTAATATGGCGGTTGCGAAAGGAGTCACGACATGCTCTATGCTTTGCTATTATTAGAAGCGAAATTGCACCACACTTAACGTTGGATGTAAAACAGACAAATTGTGTGGGAATTTATCCACGGAAAGACTTGCACCGGAGGCAATTCTTTGGATAATCCCCGCTTTGATTAATCAATGTGCAGGCAAAAATCAATGAGTGAAGTGACCACTAACGAATATACTGAAGACGGCAAACTGGTTCGTAAGATCCGTAGCTTTGTTCGCCGCGAAGGCCGCTTAACAAAAGGCCAAGAGAACGCGATGAATGAATGTTGGCCAACAATGGGTATCGACTACAACCCAGAGCTTCTTAACTGGAAAGAAGTATTTGGCAACGATAACCCGGTTGTACTAGAGATTGGCTTCGGTATGGGTGCATCACTGGTTGAAATGGCAAAGAACGCACCTGAGAAAAACTTCTTAGGTATTGAAGTTCATAGCCCGGGTGTTGGTGCGTGTTTAGGTACAGCTCGCGATGCTGGCGTAACTAACCTGCGTGTAATGTGTCACGATGCTGTAGAAGTATTTGAACACATGATCCCAGATAGCAGCCTGCATACTCTGCAACTGTTCTTCCCTGACCCATGGCACAAAGCTCGTCACCATAAACGTCGTATCGTTAAGGCTGAGTTTGCAGAGATGGTTCGCGGCAAGCTTCAACTTGATACTGGTGTTTTCCACATGGCAACAGACTGGGAAAACTACGCAGAACATATGATTGAAGTGATGAACGTAGCTCCAGGCTTCGAAAACATCGCTGAAGATGGTGATTACATCCCTCGTCCGGATGAGCGCCCGCTAACTAAGTTTGAAGCTCGTGGCCACCGTTTAGGTCATGGTGTTTGGGACATTAAGTTCAAGCGTACTAAGTAACTTCGAATCAAATTAAGTGAAGGGTAATCCGACTTAGGGTTTAACCCCTACACTTTATGGGATTGATTAAAGCCAACATTATTGTAATGTTGGCTTTTTTGTCCTTAGGCTTTTATTTCAGTAAAGGCTTAACGACAGAAAGTAATACCAATCACAGTAAGTAAGTGATCAGAAATAGCGTAGGAAAAAGGCTTGAGAACAAGGCAGCATTTTTCGATAAGTAGTTACTCTACAATCAAAAATTCTAACGCAGTTATCGAGCATTTTAACAAGCTAGAGTGAGCAGTTATTTACTACGATTGGTATATGTTACACCCCTACAAAAATAACAATATAGAAGTAAGCGCACATGAAACCAACTCAAGCTATTTTGGCCGAGATCTTAGACGAAGTTCGTCCTTTAATTGGACAGGGAAAGGTCGCTGATTATATCCCTGCACTGGCTCGCGTATCGAACCAGAAACTGGCGATCGCGGTATACACCAATGAAGGTGAGGTGATTAAAGCAGGCGATGCTGAAGAAGCATTTTCTGTGCAATCTATTTCTAAAGCCTTGAGCCTGACGCTAGCTATGGTGCTATATAAGCCTGAAGAGATTTGGCAAAGAGTAGGCAAAGAGCCTTCTGGTCAAGCCTTTAACTCGATGATTCAGCTTGAGATGGAGTATGGTATTCCCCGCAACCCGTTCATCAATGCGGGGGCAATTGTCGTTGCAGACCTACTACAAAGCCGCTTGTCTGCGCCTAGGCACCGCTTGTTAGAGTTTGTGCGTCAGTTATCGGGTGATACTCATATTGTGTATGACAAGGTGGTAGCGGCTTCAGAAATGATGCACAGCGATCGTAATGCGGCCATTGCTTATTTGATGCGTTCATTTGGTAATTTTGAGAATGATGTTATCCCAGTTCTGAATAACTACTTCCACGCTTGTGCGCTTAAAATGACGTGTGTGGATTTGGCAAAAACCTTTAGCTATTTAGCAAACAAAGGCGTGTCGGTTCAAACCAAGAAAGAGATCATCACGCCAGTTCAAACCAAGCAGTTGAATGCTTTGCTTGCGACGTGTGGCTTGTACGATGGGGCTGGTGAGTTTGCCTACCGTGTTGGTATGCCAGGAAAATCGGGCGTTGGTGGCGGTATTATTGCTATCGTTCCTGGCGAAATGACGATTGCGGTGTGGTCTCCAGAGCTTGATCCTTCTGGCAACTCGCTCGCAGGTACTAAGGCTCTAGAGTTGCTTTCAGAGCGAATTGGTCGTTCTATTTTCTAAGAGAAAGATTCGAGCACGGACGTTGTCCTATAGAACGCTTCGCTCCGAGAGAGGGCTATAAAACAAAAAGGGTTGACCCTAAAGCCAACCCTTACGCAATGCTTCTCGAATCTCGAATCTCGAATCTCGAATCTCGAATCTCGAATCTCGAACTACTCGTCTTCTTCTGCCATAAAGGCTTCTAACAGATCATTGAGAAACAGCTTTCCTTTTTCAGTGATCTGCCAGTGAGTGTCGGTTTCCTTCAAGTAGCCTAGCTCTTTTGCCCATTCAATCGTTTTTTGAATCGAGTCAAAACCAAGCCCTGTCGTATCAATGAAATCCTGCTTTGGACATGCTTCCATTAACCTAAAGCGGTTCATGAAAAATTCAAAAGGGCGGTCTTCATTCGGCACTTCAAATTCATCTGATAGATAAGGTTTTACCATGTTTTGGTACGCAGCTAGATAGCCTCTAGGGTGCTTAACCTTAGTGGTACGAACAATGCGTCCATCTGTAAAGCTCAGCTTGCCATGAGAGCCACAGCCAATACCTAGATAGTCACCAAAGCGCCAGTAGTTGAGGTTATGTTGGCACTGATATCCCGGCTTGCTGTAGCCTGAAATTTCGTACTGCACATACCCTGCGTCTGCGAGCTTCTTATGGCCTAGGTCGAAGATATCCCAAAGGTCATCATCATCAGGCAGCGTTGGTGTTTTGTAATAGAACATGGTGTTAGGTTCTATTGTTAGCTGATACCAAGATAAGTGCGGAGGGTCGAGTTCTATCGCTTTATCCAAATCAGCCAACGCTTGTTCAATACTCTGTTCGGGTAAGCCGTGCATTAAGTCTAAATTGAAACTATTCAATCCAATCTTATGCGCTAAATGAGCAGCATTTACCGCTTCATCTTGACCATGAATACGCCCAAGTCTTTCCAGTTTCTCTTGCTCAAAACTTTGCACACCCACCGAGATTCGAGTAATGCCTGCCTTTTGGTAACCTGCAAAACGCTCAGCTTCGATAGTTCCCGGGTTGGCTTCCATGGTGATTTCTATTTCAGGTTTGAACGGGATGCGCTGTTCAATGCCTTGTAACAATCGGCCAATTCCTTCAGGAGAAAACAGGCTTGGGGTACCGCCACCAATAAAGATCGAATGCAGTGGGCGAGGTATGCCATTTAGCTGATATTTTTCGATATCAGTATCAAGATCTTCTAGCAGTGCATCGATGTACTCTTTTTCTGGGATCTCGGTTTTCAACGCGTGTGAGTTGAAATCACAATACGGACACTTTTGTACACACCACGGGATGTGTACATAAAGGCTAAGAGCTGGTGGAACGAGTGCTGCATTGTGCATTACTGATCTTGCTCTTTGAGTGCTTTGAATAGTGACGCAAGGGCTTTACCACGGTGTGATAGTTGCTTTTTGCGTGAAGGGTCAAGCTCGGCAGATGCACAGTTCTCTTCTGGAACAAAGAATACAGGATCGTAGCCAAAGCCATTTTCGCCGTGTTCTTCAGTCAGAATTTGTCCTTCCCACTTACCATGACATACCAATGGTGTTGGATCATTTTCGTGACGCATTAGCACCAATACACAGTGGAAACGAGCAGTACGCTTTGCTACCTCAACACCTTGCATGGCATCAAGCAGCTTTTCGATGTTCTGCTTATCGGTAGCACCTTCACCTGAGTAACGTGCAGAGTAGATACCTGGCGCGCCCTTAAGGAAATCAACCTCTAAACCGGAGTCGTCAGCAATGGCTGGCAGCCCTGTCTCTTTGGCAGCATGGCGAGCTTTGATGATGGCATTTTCAATGAAAGTTGTTCCTGTCTCAGCGACTTCTGAAACGTTAAACTCACTTTGTGCGACAACGTCAAAACCAAACTCAGACAGAATACCTGCCATCTCGCGAACTTTACCTTGGTTGCCTGTGGCTAAAACAATCTTACTCATGGGGATGTTGCTCTAATAAGTTGATGAACAGAAAAGTGAAGGCTGAACCTACTCTTCTATATAGAATTTTTGTGTGAATCGCAGTAGGCCTGTGCCTTTCAAACCTGCGTTAACATCAATATCAAAAGTGATGTTTTCTTCGTGTGTTACAGGGAACTCAGCTAGGTAATAAATCGCATCACCTTCCTTTATCTCGCGGAAGTTAAGTGTGCGAGTATTGCCCACAAGGTTCTTGGCTGTTCCCGTGATTTTAGCGGTTGTTGCTGGTTTGCCAAGGGAAGCTTTGTCTAGCACGCTGATGTTCAGAATCGCTGAGTAGCCATTTCGCTTAAGTTTATATTGCTTAGCGACTTGAGCCGTTAAAAATGTTGAGTTAAAAGCTGAGTAGTGAACCTCGACATCCTTAATGTTTTTAAATTGTCCTGCTGAGCTTGGTAGGGCAACAAGAGCGGTAAGTAGTGCTGTAATCCATAGACGCATAATGACTCCAATAAATAGCAAAAAGCCATCATAGGATGGCTTTGACTTCAGTGGGGATTTGGCTTGGCGAGCATATTCGAACTTGTTTGTGCCGGCCGAGCTCTCCCTTTTCAATTTTAATTTGCCCTTTAGCGACCTTAAATTGTTTCGCAAGGTATTTCGCTAAGTGGGCATTGGCTTTGCCATCTACCGGGGGAGCGGTGATGGCAATTTTGAGTTCCTCACCATGCAAGCCAACAATTTTGTCTCGGCTTGCTTTGGGTTGGATATAGAGTCTAAGAAGAATATCGTCTCCCTCGACCCAAACCGCTTTTGGCATCGTCAAAGTACCTGATGTTCGTACTTGAATTATAGCTGATACCAAATAGGACCAATCATGTCACCCATTAGGAAGTTCGCAAACTGAAGAACAATGAACAGAACCAGAACGCTTAAGTCGAAGCCACCCATATCCGGTAGGATACGGCGGATAGGCATTAGCATTGGCTCAGTCAGTTGATGGAATACGTACTCGATTGGACTACGACCTTGGCTTACCCAGCTAAGGATTGCACGGATAAGTAGAACCCAGAAGATCAAACCACCCGCCGCTTTTAGCAAAGATAGTGCACCAAAGATCAGGAAGCTGATATCGAAAACGGCAGCGCCGCCAGAGATAATCAGGTTTAGAGCAACGAACTTAAGTACACACAGCACATAAGCGAAAACAACGGTCGCTAGATCAAGGCTGCCGATTGATGGAATAACTCGGCGTAGTGGGGCAACAACCGGTTGTGTCGCTTTTACGATGAATTGTGAGAATGGGTTGTAGAAATCTGCACGTGATGCTTGTAGCCAGATACGCAAGATCACAACCATGATGTAAAGATCAAAAACGGTCGAGATCAGAAAGCTCATCGAGTTCATATTGTTTCCTTTTTCGGATTTACTTGTCGCTTAGATATAACCAGAGCGGCAAAATGCTTGTTTACCTTGATTGGTACTAAAACAGTTTTTCCATCTCTTCAGCTCGAGCAACCGCCGCTTGCATGGCTTTTGCTACGATGTCTGATAGTTGATGTTCGTTAAACGTGCGTAGTGCTTCTGCGGTCGTGCCGCCTTTGGATGTCACTTGTTCACGCAGTGTTGATAATTCAGTATCTTGGTTTGCTACCACCATCTCTGCCGCGCCTAATGCAGACTGCTGCACTAGCTTACGAGCGGTTTCTTGGTCAAAACCTTGCTTGATTGCTTCAGCTTGCATCGCTTCCATAAACAGGAAGAAGTAAGCCGGAGCGCTACCCGCCGCCGCAATGATGTTGTTGATTCCAGACTCTTGTTCAACCCAACTTACTTCACCAACAGCTTGCATCAGCTGAGAAGCAAAGTCTTTATCATCTTGGCTGACAGTTGCATCGGCATAAAGACCACTCATCCCTTTACCAAGCAGTGATGGCGTGTTTGGCATCACACGAACAAGGTTCAGTTGGCAGTTTAACATCTCATTAAGTCGATTCGCATTAATACCCGCGGCAATTGAGATAACCAGTTTGTTGCTGAAGTCGATATCTTGTAAGGGTTTACATACATCAGCCATCATTTGTGGCTTCACGGATAACACAACAACGTCTGCTTTTTCAGCTGCTGCAATATTATCGCTGGTGGTATTGATGCCGTATTCTTGTTCTAACGGCAGCCTTCTGGTTTCTGAAGGTGCTGTCGCAGTAATCTTTTGCGCTGGGTAACCACTAGCAACTAAGCCAGCTACAATTGAGCGAACCATGTTTCCCGCCCCAATAAAGGCGATGTTCTTATGTACCATATATAAAATCCTGAGCGTGTCGCTGCGCGGATAAGGCGAAGCGGTATCAATACTTGTACTTGTCGTTACTTACTACGGCTATTTCGCGTAATCACGAGCGCCGAAAATAGCTGTTCCAATACGAACCATTGTGCTGCCAGCCTCAACTGCTGCATCCATATCACCACTCATCCCCATCGAAAGGGTATCAATGTCTGAATACTTCGCGGCTAGCTTGTCTTTAAGCTCTGCCAGTTGAGAAAATGCATTAAGCTGAGATTGATAGTCAGATACGTTTGCAGGAATCGACATCAACCCTCTTAAAGTGAGGTTGGGCAGTGAGGAAATCAACTCTGCCAGTGCAAAAACTGACTCTTCAGATGTGCCAGACTTGGACGCTTCACCACTGGTGTTTACTTGAATTAACACTTGCAAAGGTGGAAGCTCGTTTGGACGTTGGTCATTCAGTCTCTGAGCGATCTTATCGCGATCGATGGAGTGTACCCATGCGAAGCTTTCTGCGATAGGGCGAGTTTTATTTGACTGGATTGGACCAATAAAGTGCCATTCCAAATTTAGGTTAGAATGTTGTTCTGAAAAGTGTTTTACTTTATCGACACCTTCTTGAACATAGTTTTCACCAAAGGCAATTTGGCCTCCGAGTGCGGCTTCTAGAATCGCATCATTAGGTTTAGTTTTGCTGACGGCTAAAAGTTGCACGGACTCTGGAGCTCGTCCGCACTTTTGCTCAGCACTACGAATCTGTGAGGTGATTTGTTCGATATTTTGTTGAATACTACTCATAGCTGACTTTACTTAAGGGAAAATAAATGGATATCACTGAGTTACTAGATTTTAGTGTAAAGCATAACGCGTCAGATCTACATCTTTCTGCGGGTGTATCTCCAATGGTACGTATAGATGGTGAAGTAAGGAAGCTTGGAATACCAGCTTTGAGTCATGCTGATGTGCACCGTTTGGTTTTTGAGATCATGAGCGACTCGCAGCGCGGTGAATTTGAGGAAAAACTGGAAGTCGACTTCTCTTTTGAATTACCCAATGTTGGTCGCTTTCGTGTTAATGCGTTTAACCAAGCCCGTGGCTGCTCAGCTGTCTTTCGAACTATCCCTGTCGAAATCCCGACTTTAGATCAGTTAGGTGCACCTGAGATCTTCGAAAGGATTGCTAACTACGAAAAAGGGTTAGTGCTCGTCACTGGTCCAACTGGCTCTGGTAAATCAACGACTCTTGCGGCGATGGTTGATTACGTAAATCGCAACCACAATAAGCATATTCTGACGATTGAAGACCCGATTGAATTCGTTCACACCAATAATAAATGCCTAGTCAACCAGCGTGAAGTTCACCGTGATACTCACAGTTTTAAAGCGGCACTGCGCAGTGCCTTACGTGAAGACCCAGACGTGATTCTGGTTGGTGAACTTCGTGACCAAGAGACGATTAGCTTAGCGTTAACCGCAGCAGAAACGGGTCACTTGGTCTTTGGTACTCTGCACACCAGTTCTGCGGCTAAAACGATCGACCGTATTATCGATGTGTTCCCAGGTAGCGATAAAGATATGGTTCGTTCGATGTTGTCTGAATCACTGCGCTCGGTGATAGCCCAGAAGCTGCTAAAGCGTGTTGGTGGTGGTCGTGTGGCGTGTCATGAAATCATGATGGCAACACCTGCGATCAGAAACTTGATTCGTGAAGATAAGGTTGCGCAGATGTACTCGATCATTCAAACGGGCGCAGCGCACGGCATGCAGACCATGGAACAAAATGCGAAGCAGCTGATGGCGCAGGGCTTGGTTGATTCGGAAGAGGTCGAGAAAAAGATCGAAATTGAAACCTCAATGTTTTAATTAAGGTGTACATAATGGAATTGAATCAAATCCTTGAGGGAATGCTTTCTCAAAAGGCATCGGATCTCTATATCACTGTCGATGCGCCAATCCTGTTTCGTGTGGATGGTGAATTACGCCCCCAAGGAGAGAAGCTGAATGCGGCTCAAGTTGCTCAATTACTTGATGCGATGATGGAACAAGACCGACGTGATGAATATCAGCAAACGCGTGAGGCTAATTTTGCCATCGTGCGTGACTTTGGTCGTTTTCGTGTCAGTGCATTCTTTCAGCGAGAGCTACCTGGAGCGGTCATTCGACGTATCGAGACTAACATCCCAACCTTTGAGCAACTAAAGCTTCCTGATGTACTACAGGACCTATCAATAGCTAAGCGCGGACTTGTGCTGGTGGTTGGTGCGACAGGCTCTGGTAAGTCGACCTCAATGGCTGCAATGACAGGCTATCGCAACACCAATCGCTCGGGACATATCTTGACGGTTGAAGACCCGATTGAATTTGTGCATGAACATAAAAAGTGCATCGTGACACAGCGTGAAGTTGGACTCGACACCGAGAGCTATGAAGTCGCGCTTAAGAACTCGCTACGCCAAGCACCAGACATGATCTTGATTGGCGAAATCCGTAGCCGTGAGACCATGGAATACGCGATGACCTTTGCTGAAACGGGTCACTTGTGTATGGCAACCTTGCACGCCAATAACGCTAACCAAGCGCTAGAGCGTATTCTTCATTTGGTGCCGAAAGAGCAGAAAGAACAGTTCTTGTTTGACCTATCGATGAACCTGCGTGGTGTCGTCGCTCAGCAACTCATTCGCGACAAGAATGGCAGCGGGCGTCATGGTGTATTCGAGATTCTGCTGAATAGCCCTCGTGTTTCTGACTTGATTCGTCGTGGTGAACTGCACGAACTGAAAGCAACCATGGCTAAATCGAAAGAGATAGGTATGCAGACCTTTGACCAAGCTTTGTATGATTTAGTGATAGCAGGCAAGATCAGCGAAGAGGATGCGTTCCACAGTGCCGATTCTGCTAATGACTTGCGCTTAATGCTCAAAACTAGACGTGGTGATGACGACTACGGAACTGGGGCGTTGGCTGGTGTGAAGATAGATATGGGGTGATAAAAAACGCCTGATTTGATTCTAGGTTAAAATCAGGCGTTCATCATATTCATCGTTCGACTGCGTCTGTATTATCAACGCTTCTTGTTCTTAGGCTCGCTGATTACGTCTGCGTCAGTCGAAGTATGATTCATATAACCTGCATTATTGGAGCTTGTCGAACTGCATGCTGATATTGCTAGAGCTACGAAGATTGCTAGAAAAATTTTCATGTGAACTCCCACTTACCTAATAATGAATTGCTTCGACATTACGCCGTAATATCATTATAGGATCACAAAGGAGTTTAATCTTTGAGCTCTTAATTTTCGTTATGAATATTGTGCTTCAAACCAGCTCTCTAAAATGACGACTGCAGACTGGTTATCGACATTACCTTTACTTAGTGCTTTGTAGCCGCCCATTTCAAAAAGGTCGGCCCTTGCTTCTGTCGTAGAAAGTCTTTCATCATGCAGTTCAACATCGACACCAAAGCGCCCTTTTAGGCGATTGGCAAACTTCTTCGCCCTTGGTGTAATCGCGGCTAGATCTTTACCATGAAGATCGGTAGGAAGACCAACCACGATAAGATTCGGCTGCCACTCCTTAATTTGCTTTTCGATATCGTCCCAATTTGGGATGCCATCTTTGGCTTTAAAAGCTTTTAGAGGGCTTGCGGTGCCCGTGATTTCTTGTCCTATCGCACTACCGATACTTTTTGTACCGTAGTCAAATGCCATAATTGTTCGTGACATGGGGTTTCCAAATTTATCTGTGTTTGAGAGTGTCTGTTTATTTTACTTAGTTGATTTGAGCTAGGCGTGACCAGCGTCTGCTGAAAGCTGAGCTGCATTAATGCCTAACATCTGTACAGCGACTTTCCAGCGGTCAGAAATCGGTGTATCGAAGATGACCTTCGGATCGGCTTCAACGGTTAACCATGAGTTCTCGGTCAGTTCTGTTTCCAGTTGTCCGGGTTCCCATCCTGCATACCCAAGTGCGACTAAATAATTCATCGGCTCATCTTCTGTGCCCAACACCATCAAGATATCTTTTGAGGTTGTCACTGAGATTTGATCCGTCATGCTGATACTGGATTGATAGTTGCCTTTAGGTTTGTGCAAAATAAACCCACGGTCTTCTGCGACCGGTCCACCATTCAATACAGGCTTATCAAGACTTGCTTGGTTGGGTTTTGGCTGATCAGAATCAACCTCAACTTGCTTAAGCATGCTACCGACAGTGACATCAATAGGGGCGTTGATCATCAAACCCATCGCGCCTTCGTCATTGTGCTCACAAAGGTAAATCACCGAATTTTGAAAGTATGGGTCTTTCATTCCGGGCATAGCAACCAGAAAGTGGTTCGTTAAATTCATAGAGCCTCCTGCCAGTGTGTTCCCAGTAAAGGAAAAAGAGCGGCGTAAAGCCGCTCATTGTTCTTTGCCTAGATATTTCTGTGTTTTCGAATAGCTAAGGCTTTCTTTAGTTTAGGCTATTTAGCGTTAACGCGACGCTCAATTGCATCCATTAATTTACCTGTAACTGAAATATCAAAAGCGGCTTCAATTTCACGGATACAAGTAGGGCTAGTCACGTTAATTTCAGTCAGCTTGTCGCCGATAACATCAAGCCCAACAAAGATTAAGCCTTTCTCTTTCAGTGCTGGAGCAACTGCTCTTGCGATAGCCCAGTCTGTTTCACTTAGAGGACGAGCTTCACCTGTACCGCCAGCAGCAAGGTTACCTCGAGTTTCCCCTTTTGCAGGAATACGCGCTAGACAGTAAGGCATTGGCTCACCGTCAACCACAAGAATACGCTTATCACCATTGCTGATGTCTGGAACAAAAGTTTGTGCCATTGCGTAGTTCTGACCGTGGTTGGTCAAGGTTTCAATAATAACTGATACGTTTGGATCGCCTTCTTTCACACGGAAGATAGACGCGCCGCCCATGCCATCAAGTGGTTTTAGAATCACGTCGCCGTGTTCTTCTCGGAACGCTTTAATTTTTTCAGCTTTACGAGTCACGATGGTGGTCGGTGTCAGTTCAGGGAACCATGCCGTGAACAACTTCTCGTTACAGTCACGTAGGCTTTGTGGTTTGTTGACGATCAGTGCGCCGTTCTCTTCAGCACGCTCAAGAATGTAGGTCGCGTAAATGTATTCAGTATCAAACGGAGGATCTTTACGCATCAATACTGCATCTAAATCAGATAGCGCGATAGTCTGTTCTGATTTGAACTCGTACCAACCGTTTGGATCTTCTTTTAGTTCAACAACCTTAGTGTCAGCAATGGCTACGCCTTGATCTAAATGTAGATCATCCATTTCCATGTAATGGATTTCGTAACCACGACGCTGAGCTTCAAGCATCATGGCAAAGCTAGAGTCTTTTTTGATGTTAATGGATGAAATTGGATCCATTACGATGCCAAGTTTGATCATTTTTTTCTCCTAGCCTAGATCGCCAAAACGGACTTGTAAGGCAGTAATTGCGGTTAGAGCTGCTGTTTCGGTACGAAGTACACGTGGGCCGAGTAGCGTCTCTTCAAATTTGTATTGTTCTGTCATGTCGATTTCTTCAGCCGACAAGCCACCTTCAGGGCCGATCAATAGGCGTACCTTACTGATAGGTTCTGGAAGGGTATTAATTGAGTATTTTGCACGAGGATGTAAGTTCAGCTTTAATGCTTCACTCGGTTCGCTACACCACTCTTCAAGTTGCATGATAGGGCGAATGACTGGAACCGTATTGCGGCCACACTGTTCACACGCCGCGATAGCAATCTTTTGCCACTGTGCGAGTTTTTTCTCGAAGCGTTTTGTATCAAGCTTAACGCCACAGCGCTCTGAAATTAAAGGGGTAATGGTGTTCACACCAAGCTCAACCGATTTCTGAATCGTGAACTCCATTTTGTCGCCACGTGAAATCACTTGGCCTAAATGTAAGTCTAACGGAGATTCGCTGCTGCGTTCGATGCGTTCAGAAACATTAACGGTGACATTTTTCTTTGATACTTCGGCTATCGTCGCAGGGAATTCAGCGCCACTGCCATCAAATAGAAGGACTTCTTGGCCTTCTTTCATGCGAAGGACACGACCAACATGACCCGCGGCATCTTCGCCTAAAGCGAGTGAACCTAACTGATGAATGCGTTCTGGGTGATGAATACGAGGGATTCTCATGCTGGTAAACCTATAAATATGTTCATTTGGGTATTTTGTCTCTGCCTAACATGGATGCTTTTAGTTGAAAAAACAAGGGTAGAGCAAGAGTTTCAGGGGCAATTCTGAAACTCTTGTTTGAGATAGTTAGGAATGTTGATTGTACGAGCGACGTTATTTACAAGCAGGGTAAACAAATGGGTTGTGATTACCTTGGATGGCATAGATTCGCTCATCACGAGTACATTCCCACTTGTCGACAGGAAATTGCTTGTTCCACGCCATCATTAGGTTGGTCTGTTGCTTAGATAGTTTGAAACCATACTCTTGGCTCATGTAAAGGTAAGTACGCGCGATAGAGCCTTTTGCTCTGTCTGGCGGCATAACTTTACGCTGCTTGAAGTTGACCTGCATTTCACACTGACCATAGCTCACACCATCCATGCCATTCCACTGACTGAAGTTGTAGTTGGAGCGATCACCGTTAACCTCGCCAATGGCCGGAGTTAGGTTGTGAAGGTCGGCTTCCATGGATTTGAATATTTTGTCATTGCGAGTGCAGTTCTTGCGCCCACCATCTTGCCAACACTGACGCTGGTGGCCAAATTGCCAAGCTGGAACCACGTGTTCCCACTCAATTCGACTCGCCCGCTTTTGTTGTTTTCGGACTTGATAGCCACAGCCATCAAGGTCGGGAATGCCTTTCTTTTTGTCCTTCCAAGTAATGTCACAGCCGCAATAAAATGAAGTCGGATGGTCGAGGTAAATCTTCACCGCTTCTCTTTTTGCTTTGGAAAATGAGCTCGGTGGTGCGGCGAGAACGCTTTGGGTTACCAGTAGGCCAAATACTATTGTTAAGTAAAAAGACACAGGTAGGCCAAATGCTTTGATGGTGAGTTTTTGCATAGAAAAAGACTGATAAAAGTATGATAAACATCAGTCTAGCACTCAAAGGATGAGTTTCTCCATTACATTTCTATCATCAACTTAATCGAGTGTTGCTTTCTGAAATAAAAAGGATGGGGTTACCAAATCGAATAGGTGCGAGTCTAGGACTTTAGCTGAGCTGTGTGCCTGTGAAGGATAAGGTTTGATTGCACAGCTGGCAGCGATAGGTCGATTGATTTCGAAGCACTTTATTGTGTCGTCTGATTGATAATGGGTAAGTGGTGCACTCACATCGATATTCAAAGGTTTTCCCTTGAACTGAAGCTATTTCAAAGCTGTGAGTTGTTTTGGCTGGAACGTTGAATACCTTTTCCATCACGTATTTCCACTCGTTTCCGTGAGGCCTAACACGTCCGAAAACCTGATGCGTGATTAGGTGTGCGAGCTCATGCGGCACAACTTCGTTGATGAAGGCGTCTTCATTTTCAGAAAATAGTACGTGGTTGAGCTTAATTTCGTTGAGCTGAAGGTAGGCCTTTCCCGCTGCTTTACCTCTTAACTTGAAGGTGATAGTTGGGTGTGGAAATTCACGAGAGAAATGTTGATTTGCGATAGCTAGGCACTCGGCCAATTTCTTATTTGCTCGATGTTGTTGCGGGGTGTAAGACAAACGTTGTTAACTCCAAATAAAAGACCTCAGCGTTTAAGCCAAGGCCTCATCATAACATTGCTTTTTGATCTAGCGATGCTTTACACGTGATGTTTTTTCTTAATGATCTCGTGATAAGCGTGCCATGTACCATAACCAAGTAGCGGCATGGTGACGATCATTCCGATGCCGTAGGTGGCAAAACCCACCAGAATACCGGCACAAATAATACTTGCCCAAACCACCATTGCAGGAATGTTCGATTTCACGGCATTAAAGCTAGTGAAAATTGCACTCATCACATCAACGCGTCTCTCCATCATTAACGGAATTGAAAATGCTGAGATGCTAAATATGAGGCTTGCGATGACAAAACCAATCACAGAACCCGTAATTAAGAAGGGAGCGAACTCAGCCAATGGTGCGCCTTGCACTGAAGGGTAGAGCGCGTGCAATAACGCAGCGATACGCATCCAGAATATCATCGCAACCATCAACACAATCGCAAAGGCCCATTGGTGGGTCGAGTTGCGAGTGATGGCTTTCATTGAGTGCAGTAGGCTGGCGTTATGGCCTTTTTCTCTTTCCCAAGCTGCGTCATACAAGCCCAGAGCAAGAAACGGCCCTATTAGCATGTACACGATCAGGCTTGGCATTACGACCAAGTGTGTTCCTTGCCATTGGACAAGCTGAACAATGGCGATTGCCGCTCCCATAAAGCACAAACCGTAGAATGCGCTGATTAATGGCATTCTTACTAAGTCATGCAGAGCAAGCGACAACCAATGAAAGGGTGCGGAAATACTGATTTGGTTACAAGGAATGGTGCGAGCGTAATCCTTATCGCTGACCTTGTGTTTTTTATCGTTCAGTTCGGATGGGTGCGCGGTACGAGGCATAGATCCCCCTAGTTAAATAACGTCCTAGTTATAATTCCATAAGGCTCATCGATGTGGCTTGTGTGAGAGTTATGGTGTTGAGCTAAATTGCTCTTTGTCATCCCAGTTTTTGTTCTAGCGTGCATTTAACGAGCGTTATCAGGCTGAATTAATTTAAGTTAAATGTGAGCTTGATCTCTTAGGAGTTACCTTAACTATTGTCAGTAGTGTTAGAAAACACAAATTATCAGCGGTTTTTTATACTAAGTGGTTAACGGTAAAGAAGGGCATTAGAGAAGAGAATGGCGAGTGAAAGTAAGGTAAGTACATAAAAATAAAGCCCTTACTAAGAAGTAAGGGCTTTAAAGAAACAAATCGCAGTGGCTAAATTATTTTAGGCCAGCGAAGTCCGCAAGGATTACTGCTTTGTCAGTCGCTTCCCAAGGGAACTCTTCACGACCGAAGTGGCCGTATGCAGCAGTCTGCTTGTAGATAGGCTGAAGAAGGTTCAACATCTCTTGAAGACCGTATGGACGTAGGTCGAAGTTTTGACGAACTGCTTCAATGATAATTTCGTGAGCTACTTTTTCAGTACCAAACGTTTCAACCATGATAGATGTTGGATCAGCAACACCGATAGCGTAAGACAGTTGAATCTCACAACGGTCAGCCATGCCAGCAGCAACGATGTTTTTCGCAACGTAACGAGCCGCGTAAGCTGCAGAACGGTCAACTTTTGATGGATCTTTACCAGAGAATGCACCGCCACCGTGACGAGCTGCGCCGCCGTAGGTATCAACGATGATCTTACGACCTGTTAGACCACAGTCACCCATTGGGCCACCGATTACGAAACGGCCTGTTGGGTTGATGAAGAAGTTAGTGTCTTTGTTGATCCACTCAGCAGGAAGTACTGGTTTGATGATCTCTTCCATTACTGCTTCACGTAGATCCGGTGTTGTTACTGAATCGCAGTGTTGAGTCGAAAGAACAACAGCGTCGATACCAACGATTTTACCTTGGTCGTATTGGAACGTAACTTGAGATTTCGCATCAGGGCGAAGGAAGTCAAGTTTACCGCTCTTACGTACTTCAGCTTGCTTCTTAACAAGAAGGTGAGAGTAAGTAATTGGAGCCGGCATTAGGATTGGTGTTTCGTTAGTCGCGTAACCAAACATGATGCCTTGGTCGCCTGCGCCTTGCTCTTTAGGGTCTTCTTTATCAACACCTTGGTTGATGTCTGGAGACTGCTTACCAATTGTGTTTAGAACAGCACAAGAGTCAGCGTCAAAGCCCATATCAGAATGAACGTAACCAATTTCACGTACTGTTTCACGAGTGATTTCTTCGATATCAACCCATGCAGACGTTGTTACTTCACCGCCAACCATAACCATGCCGGTTTTAACGTAAGTCTCACAAGCAACACGTGCTTTTGGATCTTGTTCCAAGATGGCATCAAGAACAGCATCAGAGATTTGGTCTGCAATTTTATCTGGATGGCCTTCTGAAACAGATTCAGAAGTGAATAGGTGCTTAGCCATGAGAGCTCCACTTTTAGTTTTGGTGTAAATAGTTTATGGCGTCGCAAGCTAGGAAGCGCCGCCATTAAATACAGTATATTTTGTAGGTGTTTCTACATCTAGACGGCTATTCTAAATTCCAGCGGTCGAATTACAAGCTCTTTTTTATGATATGTCATAACTAATCGTTTGCGTATCGATCGAGATAAGCCACTGCCAAGTGATGTAAATGTTCGAAAATTGCGAAAAATGACTGTTAAAATGCCAGTAAAACGTTTGCAGTCGCAATAGTCGTTTGAGAGAATACCCGCGCTAATAAAAATGAAAACTTTAGCAATTATCTCTTTTTTAAATCGCTTATGTATCCAGGAGCAGACATGCCTTCTCGTAAAGATCTAGCCAATGCAATCCGCGCACTTAGCATGGACGGTGTTCAACAAGCAAATTCAGGCCACCCAGGCGCACCTATGGGCATGGCTGACATCGCTGAGGTTCTTTGGCGTGGCCACTTGAACCACAACCCAGCAAACCCAGAATGGGCTGACCGCGACCGTTTTATTCTGTCTAACGGCCATGGTTCAATGTTGATTTATTCTCTGCTTCACCTTGCAGGTTACGAGCTTTCAATTGAAGACCTGAAAAACTTCCGTCAACTGCACTCTAAGACTCCAGGTCACCCTGAGTACGGCTACGCTCCTGGTATCGAAACAACGACTGGTCCTCTAGGTCAAGGCATCACTAACGCTGTTGGTATGGCAATGGCTGAGAAAGCACTGGCGGCACAGTTCAACAAAGAAGGCCACGACATCGTAGACCACTACACTTATGCATTCATGGGTGATGGCTGTCTGATGGAAGGTATCTCTCACGAAGCATGTTCACTAGCTGGTACGCTAGGTCTTGGTAAGCTAGTTGCTTTCTGGGATGACAACGGTATCTCTATCGATGGTGAAGTGGAAGGTTGGTTCTCTGACGATACTCCTAAGCGTTTTGAAGCATACGGCTGGCACGTAATCCCAGCAGTAGACGGTCACGATCCGGAAGCAATCAATGCAGCTATCGAAGCAGCTAAAGCAGACCCTCGTCCAACGCTTATCTGTACTAAAACTATCATCGGTTTTGGTTCTCCAAACAAAGCTGGTACGCACGACTGCCATGGCGCTCCACTAGGTGCTGATGAAATTACAGCAACTAAAGCAGCACTTGGTTGGGAACACGGTCCTTTCGAAATCCCAGCAGATATCGCAGCTGAGTGGAATGCGAAAGAAGCGGGCGCAGCAAAAGAAGCGGCGTGGAATGCTAAGTTTGACGCATACGCAGCGGCTTACCCAGAGCTAGCAGCAGAATTCAAACGTCGTACTAACGGTGAACTTCCAGCACAATGGGAAGAGAAAGCAAACGCAATCATTGCTGATCTTCAAGCTAACCCTGCAAACATTGCTTCACGTAAAGCATCTCAAAATGCTCTAGAAGCGTTTGGTCAAATGCTTCCAGAATTCATGGGCGGCTCTGCTGACCTAGCGCCTTCCAACCTAACTATGTGGTCTGGCTCTAAGTCTCTTGAAGCAACTGACTTCTCTGGTAACTACATCCACTACGGTGTACGTGAATTCGGTATGACGGCTATCATGAACGGCATCGCTCTGCACGGTGGTTTCGTACCATACGGCGCAACGTTCCTAATGTTCATGGAATACGCGCGTAACGCAATGCGTATGGCTGCTCTGATGAAAGTTCAGAACATCCAAGTTTACACGCACGACTCTATCGGCTTAGGCGAAGATGGTCCTACTCACCAACCGGTTGAACAGATCGCTTCTCTACGTCTAACGCCAAACATGAGCACATGGCGCCCATGTGACCAAGTTGAGTCTGCTGTTGCTTGGAAACTGGCTATTGAGCGTAAAGATGGTCCTTCATCTTTAATCTTCTCTCGTCAAAACCTTGCACAACAAGATCGTAATGCTGAGCAAGTAGCTAACATCGCTAAGGGTGGTTACATCCTGAAAGATTGTGAAGGCAAGCCTGAGCTAATCATCATTGCAACAGGTTCTGAAGTTGAGCTTGCTGTTGAAGCTGCTGCACAGTTAACCGCTGAAGGTAAAGCAGTACGCGTAGTATCTATGCCTGCAACTGACGCGTTCGACAAGCAAGATGCTGAATACCGTGAGTCTGTACTTCCATCTGACGTTACTGCTCGTATCGCAGTAGAAGCTGGCATCGCTGACTTCTGGTACAAGTACGTTGGTTTCGGTGGCAAGATCATCGGTATGACAACGTTCGGCGAATCTGCACCAGCAGGTGAGCTATTCAAGATGTTCGGTTTCACTACTGAAAACGTAGTAAACACCGCGAAAGAGCTTCTTGCTTAATCATTGATTGCTAGCTTAGTGCTAACAATGAAATGAATAAAAAACCGAGCGCTGAGCTCGGTTTTTTGTCTCTGGGATTTGTTTCTCCTAGACTCATCTCTATAAGCAACAGATCAATCTGTCATGAACAAGCTGAGTTATTCAAGTAATGCCTTTTGGGTAGGATTCAGTTATCATCTGTTGCACGAAATTTTGGTTAGATGTACGGAACTATGCTAAAAGTCGCGATAAATGGATTTGGACGAATAGGGCGTAATGTATTGCGCGCTGTCTATGAAAGTGGCAAAAGCCAACAAATCAAAGTAGTAGCGGTCAATGAGCTTGCTCAGCCTGACGCTATGGCTCACCTATTGCAGTACGACACCAGTCACGGCCGCTTCGGTAAGAAAATCTCTAACGATCAAGAGCACATTTATGTCCATCATGGCATTGGTGCTGAAGACAAGGGTGAGTTTGATACCATTCGTATCTTACATCTTGCTGATATTGAGCTGTTGCCTT
Source organism: Vibrio sp. 10N.222.55.C7 (assembly GCF_041473335.1). NCBI lineage: Bacteria > Pseudomonadati > Pseudomonadota > Gammaproteobacteria > Vibrionales > Vibrionaceae > Vibrio > Vibrio sp. 10N.222.55.C7. The sequence goes on along the minus strand of NZ_JBFRSC010000055.1, from coordinate 50,426 downwards.
GGCGTGACCTTGAGGTGGATATCGTTCTCGATTGTACCGGTGTTTATGGTTGCCGAGATGACGGCCTCGCGCACATTGCTGCAGGGGCGAAAAAGGTACTGTTTTCTCACCCCGGTGCCAATGACCTCGATAACACCATTATCTATGGTGTGAACCACGATACCATCGAAGCGGACCACCAAATCGTTTCCAATGGTTCGTGCACCACCAACTGTATTGTCCCTATCATTAAGGTTCTTGATGACGCCTTTGGTATCGAGTCCGGTACGATTACGACTATTCACTCTTCAATGAATGATCAACAAGTTATCGATGCGTACCACAGCGATTTGCGTCGTACTCGAGCAGCAAGCCAATCGATCATTCCTGTCGATACCAAGTTGCATAAAGGTATTGAAAGAATCTTCCCGAAATTTTCCAACAAATTTGAAGCTATATCTGTGCGTGTGCCGACGGTAAACGTAACAGCGATGGATTTAAGTGTCACAATTAATGCAAATGTGAAAGTTAATGACGTAAATCAAACCATTGTTAATGCATCCCAGTGTACATTACACAATATAGTTGACTATACTGAAGCGCCGCTCGTTTCCATCGACTTTAATCACGATCCCCATAGCGCAATCGTTGATGGTTCACAAACGCGAGTGAGCAACGGCCACTTAGTTAAAATGCTAGTGTGGTGTGATAATGAATGGGGCTTTGCGAACCGAATGCTGGATACGGTTCTTGCAATGCAAGCTTCTGAAGGCAAGAAGTAAGACCTAGAAGCAAATGTGCGGATTATTTATTTTTTAGCTTGAAATAAATACTAAGAGTCCACATATTATTAGTAGTGAAAGAATTACCAGTTGAATAATTTATAGGCTTAGCAGGGTTGCTGAGTTTCCAAAACTTTATATTTATTTAAATTTGAGAGGACAAATCATGTCTGTGATCAAGATGACTGACCTGGAACTTGCAGGTAAACGCGTATTTATCCGTGCTGACCTAAACGTACCAGTAAAAGACGGTAAAGTAACTTCAGATGCACGTATCCTTGCATCTCTACCAACTATCAAACTTTGCCTAGAAGCTGGCGCAAAGGTAATGGTTACTTCTCACCTTGGTCGTCCTACTGAAGGCGAATACAACGAAGAGTTCTCTCTAGCTCCTGTAGTTAACTACCTAAACGACGCACTAGACTGCGAAGTTAAACTAGCTAAAGATTACGTAAACGGCCTAGAGCTAAACGCTGGTGAACTTGTTGTTCTTGAAAACGTTCGTTTCAACAAAGGCGAGAAGAAGAACGAAGAAGCACTTTCTAAGCAATACGCTGCACTATGTGACATCTTTGTAATGGATGCATTCGGTACAGCTCACCGTGCTCAAGCTTCTACACACGGCGTTGGTACTTACGCTCCTGTAGCATGTGCTGGCCCTCTTCTAGCTGCTGAGCTTGAAGCGCTTGGTAAAGCAATGGACAACCCAGCTCGCCCACTAGTGGCTATTGTTGGTGGTTCTAAAGTTTCTACTAAACTAACCGTTCTAGAATCTCTTTCTAAAATTGCTGACCAGCTTGTTGTTGGTGGTGGTATCGCGAACACATTCATCGCTGCTGAAGGCCACAACGTAGGTAAGTCTCTATACGAAGCTGACCTAGTTGAAACGGCTCAAAAGCTAATGAAAGAGTGTGCTATCCCAGTAGCAACTGACGTTGCATGTGCTAAAGCATTCGACGAAAACGCAGAAGCTGAAATCAAGCACGTTTCTGAAGTTCAAGACGACGACATGATCTTCGACCTTGGTCCAGATTCAACTGCGGCACTAGCTGAAATCATCGGCAACGCGAAAACAATCCTTTGGAACGGCCCTGTAGGCGTATTCGAATTCAAGAACTTCGAAGCGGGTACAGCTGGTATCTCTAAAGCAATCGCTGAGTCTGCAGGTTTCTCTGTAGCAGGTGGTGGTGACACGCTAGCAGCTATCGATAAGTTCGGTATCAAAGCTGACGTTTCTTACATCTCTACTGGCGGTGGCGCTTTCCTTGAATTCGTTGAAGGTAAAGTACTTCCTGCAGTAGCAATGCTTGAAGAGCGTGCTAAAGCATAATTGATTTAGAAAGGCGAGATGTGAATCTCGCCTTTTAACGTTTGCTGCATATCACACTTTTTTGCTAGAATGGCATAAGTTGTGAGCAAACGATTGCAATTTTTTAAACTTAAGTTTTTTAATCTTAAAACGATAGAATAAATAGGACTATTTCCATGTCTAAGATCTTCGATTTTGTAAAACCTGGTGTGATTTCTGGCGATGACGTACAGAAAGTATTTGAAGTAGCAAAAGAAAACAAATTTGCTCTTCCTGCTGTAAACGTTGTTGGTACTGACTCTGTAAACGCAGTACTAGAAGCAGCTGCTAAAGTTAAAGCTCCAGTAGTTGTTCAGTTCTCTAACGGCGGCGCTGCATTCTTCGCAGGTAAAGGCGTTAAACTTGAAGGTCAAGGCGCACAAGTTCTTGGCGCTGTAGCTGGTGCAAAATACGTACACGCTGTAGCTGAAGCTTACGGTGTTCCAGTTATCCTGCACACTGACCACGCTGCTAAGAAACTTCTTCCATGGATCGACGGTCTACTAGACGCTGGTGAAGAGTTCTTCGCACAAACTGGTAAGCCTCTATTCTCTTCTCACATGCTAGACCTTTCTGAAGAGTCTCTAGAAGAGAACATCGAAACATGTGCTAAGTACCTAGAGCGCATGGCTAAAATGAACATGACAATCGAGATCGAACTTGGTTGTACTGGTGGTGAAGAAGACGGCGTTGATAACTCTGATATGGACGCATCTGAGCTTTACACTTCTCCAGAAGACGTAGCATACGCTTACGAGAAACTAATGGCTGTTAGCCCACGTTTCACTATCGCTGCATCTTTCGGTAACGTACACGGTGTTTACCAAGCTGGTAACGTTGTACTTACTCCAACTATCCTACGTGACTCTCAAGCATACTGTGCAGAGAAGTTCGGTATCGCACCTAACGCTCTAAACTTCGTATTCCACGGTGGTTCTGGTTCTTCTGAAGCAGAAATCCAAGAGTCTATCGGCTACGGTGTTATCAAAATGAACATCGATACTGATACACAGTGGGCAACTTGGGACGGTATCCGTCAGTACTCTGCTGACAACTTCGATTTCCTACAAGGTCAAATCGGCAACCCAACTGGCGAAGCTGCTCCAAACAAGAAGTACTACGATCCACGCGTATGGCTACGTGCTGGTCAAGCTTCAATGGTTGCTCGTCTAGAGAAAGCATTTGCTGACCTTAACGCTGTAGACGTACTATAATTCTTTGAATTAAGTACTCTTTAAGTTTTAAAAACCCGCTCATTGAGCGGGTTTTTTTATATCTGATAAAAACTTGTACTAAATATGTGAAAAACCTAGCGTGCGGTGAATAAATTTCGTAGTCTTTTAGTTATCGGTATTTGTGTTTATCGGTAAGTTTTAATAATTCAAAAGCTTACATAAATATGACTTTGCAATCTGTCAAAGATAGGATATCGTGCCGAAAAACTGAACTTGGTTCAGTTTATAAAAAGGACTTGGCTTTAATTTACTTTTAACACAATGACTTAACGGTAATTACACTGTTTATTATATTGCAGAGTAAATGAGGCTTAAGGCAGTTTAGCCCATAGCATATTATATAGAGGATGCACATTATGGCTGATAGTTCGACAGCGATTGAGACTCCACTTGTGGATGGTTTGTCTCAAGCAGAGCAGTGGTTAACAAATAATTCAGATTTATTTATCCAATATGGCGTAAATATCATTTCAGCACTGATAATTCTATTTATTGGTAACCTTATTGTTAAAGCAGTAGCGAATAGCGTGTCTAAGGTTCTTCAGAAGAAGAAAATGGACCGAGCAGTTGTGGAGTTCGTCCATGGTTTAGTTCGTTACTTGTTGTTTGTGATTGTTTTAATTGCTGCACTTGGTCGTTTAGGAGTTCAAACGGCATCTGTAGTTGCTGTTATTGGTGCGGCTGGTTTAGCCGTTGGTCTTGCACTACAAGGCTCACTATCTAACTTTGCTGCTGGTGTACTTATCGTTGCATTCCGTCCATTTAAGTCTGGTGACTATGTGGAAATTGGTGGTGTGGCAGGTTCAGTTGATTCTATTCAAATCTTCCAAACGGTTCTAACAACGCCAGACAACAAAATGGTTGTAGTACCTAACGGTAGCGTTATCGGCAGCCCAATCACAAACTATTCTCGTCATGCGACGCGCCGTATTGATCTAATGATTGGTGTTTCTTACAACGCTGATCTTCAGAAGACAAAAGCGCTACTGACTAAGATCTGTGAATCTGATGAGCGTGTACTGAAAGAACCTGGCGTTCAAGTTGGTGTTCATACGCTTGCTGATTCTTCAGTTAACTTCGTTGTTCGTCCATGGGTTAGCACTGCTGACTACTGGAATGTTTATTTCGACCTGATGCAAGCAATCAAAGAAGGCTTGGATAACGAGGGTATCGAAATTCCATTCCCGCAAATGGATGTACACATGAATAAAGTAGAAGCTTAATTCCTAGTTAGTTTTTATAACTATAAGCTTTTATAAGGAAAGGTGGATAACTTAGGTTATCCGCCTTTTTTGTTGGTTTCATGAAGCTAAATAGATTTACCAGTATTGCTCAATAAGTCCATCGGTAAGCACCGTTGCTATGGCGAACATCATGGTTGCGACTGCGATATCAATGCCTTTCTTAACCTTAGGTTTAGATAGCGTCGGGCCTAGTTTTGCAGCGCCTAATGACAAAGAATAGAACCAGACGAACGAAGCCAATATAGTCCCCATAGCAAATGCAATTCTGTCGTTGCCTTCAAATTGCCCACCAATGGATCCAAGAATTACCACGGTATCCAAATAGAGATGTGGGTTTAATACTGTTACTGCCAATGCCCCTAAAATAACGGTGCGCTTGCCACGCGCTAATATCTCACCTTTCGACTCATCACTGGTGCGCACTTTGAATGCACTGCGTAGTGAGAGCAAACCATACACAGTCAGAAAAGCGATGCCACCTAGTGTCATTGAGGTAAGCAGTAATTCATTTTGCGACAAGATCGCTCCGCCGCCAAAAATGCCTAATGAGATAAACAGAGTATCGAGCAGGCTACAAATCGTTGCTGTCGTTAAATGATGATTGCGTTTTATCCCTTGATTTAGGACGTACGCATTCTGAGCGCCAATAGGGATAATCATACTTGCCCCTAGACCAAAACCTTGTAATAAAACCCAAAAACTCATTTTAACCTCCACTTATTTAACGATATTTACGTGCTATATGGCGAAGATACTCTGACCCTTTAAATAAGTATAATTAATGATTTTAATCCATTATTAGAGTTGCTAATGTGGTGATGAGTTAGCTTAAAAAGGAAGCAAATTGATGCGCGGATTGGATTATAAATGGATTGAAGCACTGGATGCTGTAGTAAAACAACGTAGCTTCGAAAGGGCTGCTGAGCAGTTATATATCTCCCAGTCGGCGGTATCTCAACGCATCAAACAGCTGGAAAAGTGGTTGGCTCAGCCAGCCTTGGTGAGAGAAAGCCCGCCTAGGCCAACGCCTGCGGGTAAAAAACTACTGGGCTTATATCGCCGTGTTCGTTTGTTAGAGCACGAGCTTGTGCCTGAGTTGATGAATGAAGAGGGTAATCAACCACTATCGATATCCATAGCCACCAACGCTGATAGTTTGGCGACATGGTTGCTACCAGCTTTGTCGGATGTGATTAAGTCTCGCCAAGTCGAGCTGAACCTCGCGATTCATGGTGAGTCGAGAACCATTGAAAAGATTAAAAGTGGCGAGGTGGCCGGTGCAATCAGTTTGGAGTCTCAAGCGATTCCTGGCTGCAGTGCTGACTATCTCGGTAGGATGGATTATGTGTGCGTGGCTAGCCCTGACTTTCATCAGCGTTACTTTGCAGAGGGCGTAAACTACGCCACCTTAAGCAAAGCACCTGCGGTTTCCTATGATCAATACGATGATCTGCATAAGAAGTTTCTGCATGATCATTTTAACGTCCCGAGAGACAGTGTGATCAATCATACAGTCGGCAGTTCAGAAGCATTTGTGCGCTTGGCATTATCGGGTGTAGCCTATTGCTTGATCCCCCGATTACAGATTATCGATGAGCTCGAGTCTGGTGCTCTGATTGATATTACCCCTGGCTTTCTGCTCTCTTATCGCATCTATTGGCACCATTGGCAGCTTGAGAGCGGAGTATTAAAAGAGGTATCCCAAGCAATATTGAGTTTTGCTCACAATCACTTACCTCAGTAAACTGTTGGTTTTTTCAGCGTCAAAGTTCTGTTAGAAGTGTGTGCTCTGGATTGGCTAAACGATAAATTGCTCTATGATGAAAGGACATTTGTTTAGCATAGGTCATACCTAATGAAGCTTGTACCAAAGATGTTAGCAACGTCTCTTACTCTTACTGCGGCGTTGAGTGCTGTGAGTTTTCCATCATTGGCTGACTCTCCATCCTTTCCTCATATTTCAACGACAGGCTATGGTGAAGTGATCGCTACACCTGATATGGCGACATTCTCTGTGAGAGTCGTGGAATCGACGATGACTGCTGAACAGGCTAAAAATACCGTTGATAAAGTCGTGACAGGCTTTCTAAACAAGCTGCATCAAGCTGGTGTTGATGAGGCGAGTGTACACAGTTCTAACCTGTATTTATCTCCTCAATATCATTACCCGAAAGATGGCAAACCGGAACTGGTTGGCTACCGCGCCTCACGTAATGTGACCGTTCAAGTGACTGAGCTAGCTAATCTTAATGAGTACATGGATATTGCGATTGGAGAAGGCATTAATCAGATCGACAACATCCAACTGCAAGTTCGCGACCAAGCTAAGTATCAAGAGCAAGCGCGCTTAGAAGCCATTAAAGATGCGACATCAAAAGCTAAATCATTGGCGAGTGGTTTTGAGCGCGAGTTAGGTGATGTATGGCGCGTGGATTACAACGCCCAATCTTCTCAGCCAGTACTCATGCGTTCAATGGCGATGGATGCAAGAACAGAATCGAACTCTTATGAAGACTCAACGATCACCATTCGTGATCGCGTGAATGTGATCTACCAGATCGAAGAGTAATGACAGTGCTATAGAAGGTTTTGGATCATGACGACCTAATTACCTACGATAGGCCAAATGCTAAAAAGGCTCTCATGATGAGAGCCTTTTTTATGCATTTTGAGTGCGATGATTAGTGAAGAAGACGAGCACGGATTGTGCCTTCGATCTCTTTCAGTTTAAGCAGTGCTTCTTCAGAGCGATCGGCTTCTACATCGATAACGACATAACCCATATCAGCCGCAGTCTGTAGGTATTGACCCGCGATGTTGATCCCTTCCTCAGCGAAGATGGTGTTGATCTGAGTTAGGATGCCTGGGCGGTTTTCGTGAATGTGTAATAAACGAGACGTTCCAGTATGCAGTGGTAGTGATACCTCAGGGAAGTTAACACTTGATAGCGTAGAGCCGTTATCAGAGTATTTCGCTAGCTTACCAGCAACTTCAACACCAATGTTCTCTTGTGCTTCTTGAGTTGAACCACCCACGTGAGGCGTTAGGATCACGTTATCGAACTGCATTAATGGAGACTCAAACGGGTCTGCATTGGTTTTTGGTTCTGTTGGGAAAACATCAATAGCCGCACCTGCAAGGTGTCCAGACTCCAGAGCGCCACACAGAGCAGGAATATCGACTACCGTGCCACGAGCTGCGTTGATAAAGATAGAACCAGGCTTCATGCGCTCGAACTCTTCTTTACCCATCATGTCTTTTGTTTCGTTGGTTTCAGGTACATGCAAAGAGATTACGTCACACTTGTTCAGTAATTCCGTCATGGTATGAACTTGCGTTGCGTTACCCAGAGAAAGTTTGTTTTCAATGTCGTAGAAGTAAACACGCATGCCAAGGTTTTCAGCAATAATACCCAGTTGAGTACCGATGTGACCGTAGCCAATAATACCTAAACGCTTACCACGGGCTTCGTAAGAGTTGTCGGCACTCTTTTTCCAGATGCCACGGTGTGCAAGCGCGTTCTTTTCTGGAATGCCACGTAGTAGCAATAGAACCTGACCAAGAACGAGCTCAGCAACGCTTCGAGTGTTTGAGAACGGTGCGTTGAACACAGGGATACCGCGTTTTGCTGCTGCTTGAAGGTTGACTTGGTTAGTACCAATACAGAAACAACCTACGGCAACCAGCTTTTCAGCTGCATCAATAACTTCTTGGGAGATATTAGTGCGAGAACGAATACCAATGAAATGAGCATCTTTTACTGCTTCAAGAAGTTCATCTTCCGGTAGCGAGCCTTTGTGGTACTCAATGTTTGTGTAACCAGCGGCTTGCAGTACTTCTACAGAAGAAGGGTGAAGACCTTCTAGAAGTAGAATTTTAATTTTTTCTTTTTCCAGTGAAACTTTGGCCATTGTTCTCGTCCTTAAAATTGAAAGGTTGGGCAAATGCGGCGCACGTGCTACAAAATGGCTGAAAGGGGAACAAATTCACCACTTTGTTAGGAGACAAACGTTTTCCCTGTGCGTCTTCTGAACAATAAAGTAACAAAAAAAAAATGTTTTGGGTAAGAAAATTACGGAATAAGACATAATTTTACAGCAATAAAGCAAAAAAAACGGCGCCCTAGGGCACCGTATGTAATGAAGTAACAGAAAAACTCAATCTTCTATTATTTATTCTTCGATTTTTGCACCTTCAGGCGTGCCGGTGATAACCACATCAGCACCACGGTGAGCGAACAGACCAACCGTCACCACACCAGCTATACCATTGATGATATCTTCTAGTTGTTTCGGGTTTTCGATCGCCATGCCGTACACATCTAGGATCACGTTGCCGTTATCGGTTGTGCAGCCTTCGCGGTAAACTGGGTCACCACCAAGCTTAACCAACTCACGTGCCACGTATGAACGTGCCATTGGGATTACTTCAACAGGCAGTGGGAATTTACCCAACACATCAACTGCTTTAGTACCGTCAACAATACACACAAACTTATCAGAGATAGCCGCTACGATTTTTTCACGAGTCAAAGCAGCGCCGCCGCCTTTGATCATATCGCGAGTTGGGTTGATTTCATCTGCGCCATCAACATAGATGTCTAGCTTAGCGACATCGTTACACTCATACACTTTGATCTCTAGCTCTTCTAGTCGCTGCGTTGAAGCAACAGAGCTTGAAACCGCACCTTTGATTTTGTCTTTCATTGTGCCTAGTGCGTCGATGAAGTGATTTACTGTAGAGCCAGTACCTACACCTACAATGCTGCCTTCTTCAACATATTGAAGTGCTGCCCAGCCAGCTGCTTTTTTCATTTCATCTTGAGTCATGCCATTCTCCTGAATAAGGTCTTGCGCTTTGAATTGATCGTTTGCGTAATGATGAAGTTAACGTTTAGATATTGAGTTAACGTTTCTATATCGAGGTTAACGTTTGCGGCGCGATTATAGCGCTTTAATGGTTGTTTTCCCATTGCCAAGTTTTACTCGGAGTCACGATTTTAGGTAACGGAATGTCCCATTCTTCAATCGGTAGCGTATCAACATGTTGGCAATCATGAGCCAAACCAATAGGAGCTGCACCTTCGCCCGTCTCGAACCACTTTGCCAAGGTGCGATCGTAATATCCGCCGCCCATACCTAAACGATGGCCATGGGAGTCAAAGCCGACAAGGGGCGTAAGAATAAGGTCGAGTTGCTGACAAGGTTTAACCAGCATTTGATTGAGCTGAGGTTCGACAATACCGTACTTATTCAAGACCGTCGGTGTGGTTGGCGAGTAGTGTAAAAACAGCAGGTGCCCGGCAGAGAAGGGGTGCAATACTGGTAAATAAGTTTGCTTACCTTGCGCCCATAACCATTCGATTAAAGGCTGAGTATCGAGTTCGCCATCGATAGAGATATAGAGGGCAATATGCTGAGCAGACTGAATTTCATCAAGCTGCATGCACTGCTTAACTAAGTCGATACCGGATTGAGTTTGTTGGTCGCCAGATAAGGCATTGCGTTTGATACGGATCTGTTTGCGAAATTCGCTGCGTGTGAGCGTCTTCATAAGAAGGGATACCCCAAAGTGCCGTTGAGAATAGATGGCCCTTGAACCAGCGAGTTCAAGGCGGATCAGCAATGATTACCGTAGGCTTCTCGGTCGGGCCGAGCATGCTCAATAGCACTCAAGTACTAACCCTTAGGGATTGCTTATCGGCTCGGGGACGTGAATCCTCTGACAAACACTCCAGGGTAAATTTTGTGTACGCTATTGCTGTCCGTGCTTAACTTTACTGAGGACATCTGAAAGTGATGTCGTGAGCTGTTCCATTCGCTCGGTCAGTGCGTTTTGTTCATCATTTGCTTCAAACTTCTTGGTTTGTAATTCGTAGCAAATATTCAGAGCTGCGATAGTCAGCAGCTTCACTTCATTGGTTACCTTAGTACGTTCAGCCATCTCTTTCAATCGATTATCAAGATCGGCCGCCGCTGCAATCAATGACTCTTCTTGCCCTGGTGGACAATTCACTCGAGTCAGTTTTCCTAATATTTCAACGTCTACCGCTTGATTACTCATGATGGATGAACTCTTTAACGCGCTATTTTAAGGCTGTTGCCCTTCGCCATTTTTTGAGAAAGAAAAAGTGCAAGTACCGATGAGGAAGCAATCTCCTCTGAGGGAGAAACTATAGGTAAACCGCTATTAAGATTCAAGCTTTTCAGAGTGACTGTTTGTAAATGAGAGCTTGAGCACACAGTAATTCAGCAAATTGAACAATTGGTAGTCAGTCATCCTTCAATTGCTGGGGATCGATGCTTACCAGAATTGGGGTGAAGTGGTACGATTATACTATCGATATAAAGAATAACTGAGCGAGCTATCTGATGAGCGAAACTACTTTACCTGACTACCTAACGGTTGCGACTGAACTTCAATCGGCAAGTCTAGCCGTAACCCCTGCTGAGATGCACGGTTTATTAACGGGTATGTTAAGCGGAGGCTTAAGCCTTGCAGATAAAAGCTGGCAACCACTGATCTTCGATTACACCAATGAAGGCATGGGTTGGCCAGATCGCGCATTAACGCTAGCGGAAGCGACACTGAAAGTAACGACCAGTGAAATCACAGGTTCGGGTATGGAATTGTCTATGTTGCTGCCTGACGAAGACGCAAGCGCAAGCCTATTTGACTTGGCTGATGGTGTGTCTGATTGGATTAACCATTTCATTACTGGTCTAGGCTTGGTTGGCGCTCAATTGAACAAAGCGTCTGACAGTACAAAAGAAGCATTAGCTGATCTAGAAGAGATGGCTAAGCTAGGCATTGACGAAGAAGATGATCTGGAAGAGCAAGCGCAGCTTCTAGAGCACGTTATTGAGCACGTAAAAGCGTGTGCACTAACGATTCATGCTGAATTTGGTGCTCGCCCATCTGAAGATGCGGCGCCTACCATTCATTAATTCGTTGGCCGGTTTGAGGTTATGATGGCTCAGTATGATGTTGTAATTGCTGGTGGCGCAATGGCAGGGGCAACCTTAGCCCTTGCTTTGAATCACCTAAGCCAAGGTTCACTGTCGATTGCGGTAGTGGAGCCTTATCAGGTTGATCATCAAGCTCACCCTGGGTTTGATTCTCGTTCGATTGCTTTGTCCTATGGCACGGTGCAGATCCTGGATTCTTTGCGCTTATGGCAATCTATCGCTCCGGTCGCGACCCCGATTAAAGATATCCATGTTTCGGATCGCGGGCATGCCGGAATGACAGACATCTACAGTGAAGAGCTTGCTGTAGATGCGCTTGGCTACGTGGTCGAGTTAGCAGATGTGGGTCGAATCTATCAGCAGAAACTTGAATCAGAAGCGGCAATTACCATGCTTTGTCCTGAGTCTGTTAGTAAAGTTGAACGTGAAGAAGCGTTGACGACGATTGAACTGACAAGTGGGCAAACAGTAACCACTAAGTTACTGGTTGCTGCTGACGGTGCAATCTCAACCTGTTGCCAACAGCTCAATATCTCATTGAGTGAGCACGACTTTGAGCAAGTCGCTGTGATTGCCAATATTGTGGCGAGTGAACCTCACCAAGGTCGCGCATTTGAGCGTTTTACCCATCATGGGCCAGTTGCTCTATTACCGATGAGTGACAACCGTTTATCGTTGGTTTGGTGTTTAACACCAGAGCAAGCACAAAAAGTGATGACGCTAAACGACAATGAATTTCTTGAGCAATTGCAGAATGACTTTGGCTGGCGACTTGGCCGATTAGAGAAGGTCGGCAAGCGCGCGAGTTACCCTCTGATTCTTCGTCACCGACAGCAAAATATCTCTCATCGATTTGCCATTGTTGGTAATGCTGCTCAAACGCTTCACCCAATTGCGGGGCAAGGCTTTAACCTAGGCATCCGAGATGTGGCTTCCTTGGCAGAAGAGTTGTGTACCCAGTTAGATGATGTAGGTCGTTACCGTGGTCTTGTTAACTTTAGAAAGCGTAGAGAACAAGACCGAGACGCAACGATCACGTTGACTTCAAGCCTAGTTCACCTGTTCTCAAACGATTATATGACCGCTCGCATTGGGCGTAATCTTGGGTTAGCCGTAATAGATAACCTTCCACCACTTAAAGGTCCACTTTTGCGTCATACGCTTGGCCTAGTAGAAAGATAAGGTAATAAATAATGATGCAAAGTGTTGATATCGCGATTGTTGGTGGTGGCATGGTTGGCCTAGCGCTTGCTGCTGCCCTAAAAGACAGTGACCTAAGAATCGCTGTCATTGAAGGCAGAGCGCCTAGTGAAGGGCTGAGTGAGCTGCCTGATGTGCGTGTATCCGCGTTGAGTCGTTCTAGTGAAGTGATTCTTCGTAACCTAGGTGCATGGCAAGGTATCGAACAAAGACGCGCTGCACCGTATCAAGCGATGGAAGTGTGGGAACAAGACAGTTTCGCTCGTATTGAGTTTGACTCGACACGCTTGGCTCAGCCTAATCTTGGTCATATCGTTGAAAACCGTGTGATTCAATTAGCGCTGCTTGATCAGGTTAAGAAACAAGACAACGTCAGCCTGTATATGCCCGCAACGTGTAAAACGATGGCGATTGGTGAAAGTGAAGCTTGGTTAACATTGGACAATGGTCAAGCACTGACAGCTAAGTTAGTTGTTGGAGCAGACGGCGCAAACTCTTGGGTTCGTAAGCAGCAAGATATCCCATTAACACATTGGGATTACGGACACAGTGCGATTGTCGCGAACATCAAAACCACAGAGCCGCACCACAGCGTTGCTCGTCAAATCTTCACGCCTCAAGGCCCATTGGCATTCCTACCAATGCAACCAAGCAACATGAGCTCGATTGTTTGGTCTACGGAACCAAATCGTGCCGAGAACCTCGTATCAATGTCGGATGCTGAATTCAACAAGCAGTTAACAGCTGAGTTCGATGCAAAGCTGGGCTTATGTGAAGTGGTTGGTGACCGTTTTGCCTTCCCACTGCGCATGCGTTATGCGCGTGACTTTGCGGTAGAGCGTGTGGCTTTGGTTGGTGATGCTGCTCATACCATTCACCCATTAGCAGGGCAGGGTGTGAACCTTGGCTTATTAGACGCAGCAAGCTTAGCGCAAGAGCTGTTAAAGCTATGGTCTGCGGGTGAGGATATTGGCACCAAGCGTAATCTTCGCGGCTACGAGCGCTGGAGAAAAGCTGAGGCGGCGAAAATGATTGCTTCAATGCAGGGCTTTAAAGATCTGTTTGAAGGCGATAATCCGGCTAAGAAGCTAATTCGTGGTATCGGTATGAAGCTTGCTGGTCAATTACCGGGTGCGAAAGATGAGATAATGAAGCGAGCGCTGGGTTTGTCGGGCAATCTTCCTGACTTAGCTAAGCGTCCAGTGACTCATCGATAATGACATAGTGTTCTGGTGGTATATCGAATCATCATTGATACGAAAATTGGTACGAAAAAAGGGTTGGCATAATGCCAACCCTTTTTGTTTTTAATTCTGTAGATAATCAGGTCATGCGTACGCGCAGCGCAGTTTCATGATTTCACTATTTATTTCTTTCACTGTTTGAAAGTGACGTTTTTCTGCTCGGTCTGGTAGCACTAGCTTACCGTTATCAAACTCAAATTTTCCTACGCCGTAAATGTAGATTCGTCCTTTGAAAAGTCGACTTACATGTTTAGCAATCATACTCGGTGTATAGCGCTTAAACAGTCTCATTCTTAATTATCCTTATATTTACCTAGCCTGCATATTATAGAAAAACTCCGAGATAATAATTGTGATAAGCATGGAGTTATATGCAGTAGCGTTGACGTTAATTAGATATTTGTGCTGTTCTAAGCACTTTCTTCAGTAAATATCTATTTTTACGTGAGCTCCTCCCCAAAATAATACTGAGTAGTGAACTGCCGTGAACTTTTCTGTTCAGTATTAAGCAGTGATAATGTTACAAGTATAAGAATAGGCGGGATTTTTTTGTTTGTGTAATCAAATTGTAAATTTCGGACAAAAAAAAGCCCGTCTAAAACGGGCGAATAGTCACAGATGCATTACACAAAAGTGGATACTGATGTTACTCAGTGGATTCACTTGCACTGATTTGCTTAATAGCTAGTCAGTAAATTTACAATAACGCAAATTTAACTTTGTGACTACTTATGCTTTTATTTTGAGTAACTATTTATTAATGGTGTGTTCTTCTTATGACGAGGTTCACACTAAAAATGTACTCAATGAAATATTAAAATGAAGTTTGCGAAGCATGATCTAAACGATCATCGACTGATGTCCGCGACGGTCGGTGCACATAGCGCCATAAGATCATTGAGATCCAGCGCAACGCCAGCCATTCGGTCGCCGGAGCTAATGGTTACGGTCGAGTTGTTTTGAATGGAAGGATCAAAAATGATCGGCATGTGTCTCTTGAGAGCGAGCGGACCAACACAACCCACTTTAAAACCGGTGATCGCTTCAACATCTGCGAGCGACACGCAGGTCATTCGACGGCAATTCAGTACCGAGCGTACTTTCTTGGGGTCGACAGAGCGATCGCCAGCAGTACAGGCTAACGCATACTGGTTGCCCATATCCTTGAGCAGGATGCACTTCACCATTTGAGAGGCGTCGATGCCTCGCTCTTGTGCAGTTTCTTCAATGCTGGTGGTTGGCTTGCTTTGCATCAGCAGGCGATAATTCACCTGCTGTTGATCCAGCCATTGTGTAATCTGCGTTTCCACGTGGTTACTCGTCGTCAAGGCTGTACGGCAGTGGCAGGATATTCCATGTTTGATCAGGCTGCGCGGTCAGTCGCAGCTGAACATCGTCATCAAGGTTGTTTGGCAGTACCATCAAACCAATCGCTCGGTTATCAGCAAATTGATAGACGTTTAATAGTCGGCCTGCGCCACGCCAGTTCTCACCCACACTACGCTCTAGTTCAATTGGGTTCTCTAGAGACAATACTTCTGCTGTCGTTCCTGAAACAATGCGCATCTCACGCTTGTTCATGCCACGGTACTTGGCACGAGCTACCGTTTCTTGACCTGTGTAGCAGCCTTTTGAAAAGCTGATTCCACCAATCGCTTGCAGGTTAAGCGCTTGAGGGATGTGCTCGTTTTGCTCTGCTTTCGATAGGTTAGGCTGAGCATCAAGAATTTCATAATACTGCCAAAGTGCTTCTGATACTTTTTCTGCTGAACTACTTGAGACTAAAGTTGCAGCAACTTCTTCCGTAATAAGCAACGCCCAGCGATTGTCTGAGACTTTAACCGCTGTGCCACCAGAGATAGCACGCACGTTACCTTGGCCTTCTGAAATTGAATCAATATATTGATCCGCAGACGCACCCATCACACCGATAACAACATCTGTCGTTTGCTCGATATCAACCTTAGAGAACACGGCGTATTTTTTGATTTCGACCAGCTCTACTTCAATCGCAGATTTAGGCTGCATGAGTGCGTAACCGCCATTGTGATGGAACAGGCGGAAGATGCTCCATACCTTTCCTTTTGCATCACAGTGCGCGCCTAACGTGGATTCATCATTAGGAAGAGTGACGACATCGCACGTTACTTGACCCTGTAGGTACGACTTTTTGTCATCGCCTATCATGGTAATTGCACTCCAGTCTGATACGTGTGTCATCATCAGTTCTGGAAGCGATTCATTTTGCGTATGAGCGAGTGGCTGAAATATGTTTTTCCAATCCATTTTATCTTTCCTAAGAATTTTATTTGGCTCTATGTTAATCCGGTTCTGTTTCTTTGTCAGCCTAGGTTTTTTTGTGAGCTTAGATAGGGACTGTGACTCACATAGTAGTTGCAGGGCGTATGACTTGTTACACTCCGAGAAAGAAAAATTATAGGTGAGGATAGCCAATGTACACTGCAGAGCAGAAAGCACGAATTAAATGGGGTTGCCGTCGCGGCATGTTAGAACTTGATGTAGTCATCATGCCATTTTTCGAAGAGTGTTTTGATTCATTGCAAGAGCAGGAACAGCGCGAGTTTGTTTCTCTATTAGAGTGTGATGATCCAGATTTGTTTACTTGGGTAATGGGCCACGGACGCAGTGAAAACCTAGGCCATGCATCAATGGTTGATAAAATTGTCGCACACAACCTCAGCAAGGTTCGTTAAGCTTCAGCTTAACCCTTCGTATTCCGCATTATTTGCAAAAGGCACTATTTTTGGGTGCCTTTTGTTTTTCATCGTCCTGTCTTCTATTCCACTTGCCGCCAGCCTTTATTGCTTAGCTTTAATGATCCGCTTGTTCAGAAACAATCATGTGATTCTAAATAGTGTCTATGGGCGTTTTGATTACAGAGAGGATGGTGATATTCGACTCAATGACCGAACTTACCGACTCAAGTCCGTTGATAAGATCTGGGCGCAGTTCTTCGTTAAATTGCAGTTTGAATGTGGGCACTCGGTACTGCTTTGGCGGGACAGCTGTTGCGAGCGAGAATATCGCCATTTTCTGGCGAACTTACAACGAGCGCGCTAGAGAAGCCAAACTATTCGATGAAAGAAAGTATTAGATAAAAGAAAGCGTTAGACAAAAGAAAAGGGAGCACTCGGCTCCCTTTCGTTTAATCATTTTCCGCTGACGGCTAATTCGCTAAGCACGTTTAACCAATTATTATGATTGGCGTTTCTCTGGCGTCAGAATCGTTGGGCCACTGTCTTCTGCAAGTTCAGGGTAATCCAACGTGTAGTGGAGGCCGCGGCTCTCTTTACGTTGCATTGCACAACGAACCATTAGCTCTGCCACTTGTAGCAAGTTACGCAGTTCTAATAGGTTATTCGAAACCTTGAAGTAGCTGTAGTACTCATGAGTTTCTTGTTGCAGCATCTGAATGCGACGCAATGCTCGCTCTAGTCGTTTATCCGTTCGAACAATGCCCATGTAATCCCACATGAATAGGCGCAGTTCGTGCCAGTTGTGTTGAATGATAACTTCTTCATCACTGTTGGTGACCTGGCTTTCATCCCATGCTGGCAGTTCAGCGCACAGTTGAGATTGGTCGATGTTCTCAACGATATCTTTTGCTGCTGCCCATGCGTAAACCACACACTCAAGCAGTGAGTTAGAAGCCATTCGGTTTGCACCGTGTAAGCCGGTGTAGCTCACTTCGCCAATCGCATACAAGTTCGTTAGGTCGGTTTGACCCTGCTTATTCACCATGACACCACCACACGTGTAGTGAGCGGCTGGTACGATAGGGATCGGCTCTTTGGTCATATCGATGCCCAAGTCCATCAAGCGAGTATGGATCATCGGGAAGTGCGCTGTGATGAATTCTTCAGGCTTGTGGCTGATATCAACATACATACAGTCGGCACCCAAGCGCTTCATTTCGAAGTCAATTGCACGAGCAACCACATCACGTGGCGCCAGTTCACCGCGCTCATCGAAGTCCTTCATAAAGCGAGAACCATCTGGACGACGCAAGTAAGCACCTTCACCACGCAGTGCTTCCGTTAGTAGGAAGTTACGCGCTTCTGGGTGGAATAAACAAGTTGGGTGGAACTGGTTGAACTCAAGGTTTGCCACACGACAACCCGCACGCCAAGCGATAGCAATACCATCACCTGAAGAAACATCTGGGTTAGAGGTGTATTGGTAAACCTTTGAAGCGCCGCCTGTTGCTAATACAACAAACTTAGCGCGCACGGTTTCAACATGTTCTTGGTTACGGTTCCAAATGTAGGCACCGATCACCTTGTCTTTTGAACCACCAATCTTATCTTCCGTGATCAAATCCAGCGCATTGTGGCGCTCGAAGATCTCGATATTTGGGTGGTTGTTGACGTTATCTTGTAGTGAGGTTTGCATCGCCATGCCAGTTGCATCGGCAGCGTGCAGAATTCTGCGGTGACTGTGGCCACCCTCACGAGTGAGGTGATATTTTGGTTGGCCTTCTGTGCTGTTCTCATCTTTATCAAATGGAACACCACCATCAATCAGCCATTGCACACACTCTTTCGCATTTTCAGCAATGAATTGAACTGTATCTTCTTCGCATAACCCAGCCCCAGCGATTTGAGTATCCTCTACATGAGACTCAATACTGTCCGACTCATCGAACACCGCGGCGATACCACCTTGTGCGTAATACGTCGATCCTTCGCTGCGTGGTCCTTTGCTTAATACAATTACTTTTGCATGTTCTGCTACGCGTAAGGCTAATGACAAGCCTGCCGCACCACTTCCTACCACTAATACATCACACTGATGTTCACGGTTTGCGTTCATAAAACTTATTAAATCCCGGGCTATAGTCGAGTTGTCCACTCTCAATTGACTTTGTCTTGTTTTAGGAGTTTGGCTAAGACTGTTATAATCTCTCCAGAGTCATCCTTAAACGCTATGCAAAATCAATATATAGACAGCTATCTAGAAATATTTAATTGCTCAATACCATTGCTTTTGCTCAAGTTTCCCCAAATTGATAGGGATAGCTATTTTTATTACATCACATTGTGAAACAATAATGGCAAATAATTTTAAGAAAGTTGGAACTTTCGGTATTTGGCTTAGTCACAATAGTGCTCTTGTAGACGGTGGTGTCAATACTACATTTCGCATAATTAGTACCCATATCTGTGAAGGTGAGGGTTATAACAATAGGAGTACCCGCTCGAATGAACGAGCAGCTAACCGATCAAGTGTTGATTGAGCGAGTTCAGAGTGGAGATAAGCAGGCATTTAACTTACTAGTGGTTAAGTATCAAAACAAAGTTTGTAATCTTATCTCTCGATACGTGAATAATTCCGGTGATGTACCTGATGTAGCACAAGAAGCTTTTATTAAAGCTTACCGCGCGATACCTAACTTTCGTGGCGAGAGTGCCTTCTATACATGGTTATACCGAATTGCCGTGAACACCGCTAAAAATCATATCGTTGCCCAAAGCCGTAGGCCGCCAGCAACCGATGTAGATGCAGAAGATGCAGAATATTACGAAACAGGCAGCGCGTTAAAAGAAATATCGAACCCTGAGAACTTAACGCTGTCTAAAGAATTGAAACAAGTTGTTTTTGGAGCGATTGAAGCGCTACCAGAAGACTTAAAAACTGCAATGACGTTGCGAGAGCTCGAAGGTTTGAGCTACGAAGAGATTGCAGAAGTAATGGATTGCCCTGTAGGAACCGTACGTTCGCGTATTTTCCGAGCTCGTGAAGCGGTGGAAAAGAAAATCAAACCTCTTTTGCAACGCTAGAACTTGTAATAATTATGGTGAAAATAATGGCTGATAAAGAAAAGCTTTCGGCACTCATGGATGGTGAAACGATCGATAAAGCTCTCATTGTAGATCTAGAATCTGATCAAGAAAGCATGGATACTTGGCAGAGTTACCATTTAATTGGTGATGTTATGCGTGGGGATTCGCCAGAAACTCCAGAGTGGAACATTGCTAATAGTGTAGCGGCAGCGCTTGAGAACGAGCCTGCACATGGTTCAATGTCGAACCTGCACCAAGTGAATGTTGAACCTACTGTTGCTCCAATTGAAGAGCAACCTAAACCTCAGCAAGCGAAGCGTCAGCTTCCGGCGTGGTTACAACAGTTTGGACAAGTTGCCGTGGCAGCGTGTGTTTCATTAGCCGTTGTATTAGGTGTTCAACAATATGGTGGTAGCGACCCTGCAGCACCAGAGCAGTTGCCTGTACTCCAGACGATTCCATTTGCCGGTTCTGCGGAACCAGTAAGTTTAACGCGTGACTCTGTTGAGAAACCAGCATCTGAAGCTAACTTGCAAGAGCAGCGCAAACGCGTTCATGCATTGTTAGAAGATTATGAGCTGCAGCTAAGATTAAACAGTGATGCATCGCCAATGCAAGATGCACATCTAGAATCGGACATTGAATGAAGAAAATCCTGGTCAGTGCACTGACACTGTTCAGCTTGATGTCTCCAACAGCCTTTGCAGAGGAAACCACTGCAAAGGCCTTGTTGCATCAAATGAACGAGGCCAGTCAGCATCTAAATTACGAACTCTCCTACATTTTGATAAAGAAGAGCAGTATTGAGCCTCTTGTTTATCGCCATGCGGTTAACGACGACCAACAACTTGCACACCTTGTTTATCTAAGCGGCCCTGTTCGTGAAGTCATTCGACGTGGCAACGAAGTTAGCTACATCGAGCCGGGTACAGAGCCATTTACGATTCAGTCAGGCAGCATGGTTGCGCCTGTTATTCCGATGATTAATCGAGATATCGAATCTCTGAATCAGTACTACGACTTTGTGAAAGTTGGTCGCTCTCGTGAAGCAGGTAGCACCACTCAAGTGCTGCGTGTCGTGCCGAAAGATGGCCTTCGCTACTCTTACGTGGTTTGGGTAGACGAAAAAACGAATCTTCCTTTGCGTGCCGACCTTTTGGATCGTGATGGCGAAGTGCTTGAACAGTACCGCACTATCTCTTACGTGGTGAACGATAAGATTGCTGAGGCTATGGGTGGCTTGAGCCAAGCTCAATTGCCGAAAGTTTTATCATTACCGGAAGGCTTAGTGAGTGAAACTAACTGGCAAGCGTCGTGGATTCCTGAAGGGTTTAAATCAAAAGAGCTTAGCCGCTATCAAATGGCTGCGACCGATAAAATGGTTGAAAGTCAGCTTTTCAGTGATGGACTGTTTAACTTTTCGGTTTATATCGCGGAAAAAGATGAGCATTCATTGAAAGGGCAGCTGGTGCGTCAAGGGCGTAGAACCTTGCACAGCTTAGTGATTGGCGATAAAGAGATCTCTGTGGTTGGTGACATTCCGCCGGCAACTGCAAAACGTATTGCTCAGTCAGTTACATTTAATAAATCGGTACAAGCGCAATGATGACCGCGCTGGCGACCGTTAGCTCGGTTGAACAAAAAGGTAAGCAATACTTTGTTCAATTGAGCTGCGAACAACAAACCAGTTGTAGCAGCTGTTCTTCTCAAAAAAACTGCGGTACGGGTATTGTGACCAAGGCTGTTGGCAATAAATCTTTGTTTTGGAAGCTTAAAACCAAAAGCTTAGTCAAAGCTGGACAAATCGTAGAAATTGGCTTTCCAGAAAAAAGCCTACTTCAGTCGGCGGCGATTGTTTATCTCATCCCACTTTTCATGTTGATGATTGGTGCTGGTTTTGGGCAACTCTTGTTACAACCCTTACTCCAGGGGGGCGAGGGCATTGTTATCTTAAGTGCAGCACTGTTTACTGCTGGTGGGATTGCCTTAGCGAAGCGGTTAGCCAAACCCATGGAAGACAAATCCAAGCAAGAAGTCGTCTTGATTCGAATCCTAGGTGAGTCTCTCGTCTAATTTATGATGCTTCTTGCCCTTAAATTGGGTAGAATCTGCCAACTTGATTGAAATGCCGCCACCAATGCTGACTGTAGATTGGACGCGTCGCGGCTTTCTTATTATCCCTATTCAAAGAGTTTAGTCACACCAAGCCTATGAAGCACATTCGTAATTTTTCGATTATCGCCCACATCGACCACGGTAAGTCGACCCTTTCTGACCGCTTAATCCAAGTTTGTGGAGGATTAAGTGAACGTGAGATGGCAGCTCAAGTCCTCGATTCTATGGATATAGAACGCGAGCGTGGTATTACAATTAAAGCGCAGAGTGTGACTTTAGATTACAAAGCTAAAGATGGTGAAACTTACCAACTTAACTTTATCGACACTCCTGGACACGTAGACTTCTCTTACGAAGTATCTCGTTCTCTAGCGGCTTGTGAAGGCGCACTACTTGTAGTGGATGCTGGCCAAGGTGTTGAAGCACAAACTCTAGCAAACTGTTACACAGCAATCGAAATGGAACTGGAAGTAGTGCCAATCTTGAACAAGATTGACCTACCAGCTGCTGAACCAGAACGTGTTGCTGAAGAAATCGAAGAGATCGTTGGCATCGATGCGATGGAAGCGACTCGCTGTTCTGCGAAAACAGGTTTGGGTGTTGATGATGTTCTAGAAAACATCGTGACGGCAATCCCACCACCGGAAGGTGATCCTGAAGCGCCTCTACAAGCGTTGATCATTGACTCTTGGTTCGATAACTACCTTGGCGTAGTTTCTTTGGTTCGTATCAAAAACGGTAAGCTGAAGAAGAACGATAAGATCAAAGTAATGTCGACAGACCAAGTATGGGGTGTTGACCGTCTAGGTATCTTCACGCCTAAGCAAATCGATACTACAGAGCTAAATACTGGCGAAGTAGGTTGGGTTGTTTGTGGTATTAAAGACATCCTAGGTGCACCGGTTGGTGATACGTTGACGCTTGCAAAAGGCGGCAGCACTGAACGTCTACCTGGTTTCCAAAAAGTGAAGCCTCAGGTATACGCTGGTCTATTCCCTGTATCATCTGATGACTACGAAAACTTCCGTGACGCGTTAGGCAAATTAAGCCTGAACGATGCATCACTGTTCTTTGAACCAGAAAGTTCAGCAGCACTTGGTTTTGGTTTCCGTTGTGGCTTCTTAGGAATGCTTCACATGGAGATCATCCAAGAGCGTCTAGAGCGTGAATACGACCTAGACCTAATCACAACTGCTCCAACAGTAGTGTATGAAGTTGTAAAAACAGATAAAACGGTTCTTTACGTTGATAGCCCGGCTAAACTGCCAGCGGTTAATGACCTAGAAGAAATTCGTGAGCCAATTGCACGCTGTAATATTCTGGTACCTTCGGATTACCTAGGTAACGTAATCACACTGTGTGTTGAGAAGCGTGGCGTACAAGTAGACATGGTCTACCACGGTAACCAAGTTGCTGTGACGTACGATCTTCCTATGGCAGAAGTAGTTCTAGACTTCTTCGACCGTCTGAAGTCAACGTCTCGCGGCTATGCATCATTGGATTACAACTTCCAACGTTACGAGCCATCAAACATGGTACGTGTAGACGTACTGCTGAATGGCGAAACAGTTGATGCACTAGCTATCATTACGCACAAAGATATTGCTCAGTCTCGTGGTCGTCTACTGGTAGAGAAGATGAAAGAATTCATCCCTCGTCAGATGTTCGATATCGCGATTCAAGCAGCGATTGGTAACCACATCATTGCTCGTTCTACAGTGAAACAACTGCGTAAGAACGTAATCGCAAAATGTTACGGTGGTGATATCAGTCGTAAGAAGAAACTTCTTAAGAAACAAAAAGAAGGTAAGAAGCGTATGAAGCAGATCGGTAACGTTGAACTGCCTCAAGAAGCTTTCCTTGCAATCCTTCATGTTGGCAAAGATTAACTTTATCCAGCATTAAACGAATAATTGAAAGTGAAAGAGTAGCTCGCTACTCTTTCACTTTCGTTATTTTTAAAGAAATGAAATTTAAGGGATATCAATGGCTAATACATTTTCGCTTATCTTAGTGATCGTAACTCTAGTGACCGGCATTGTATGGGCGTTGGAAAAGTTTGTGTGGGCGAAGAAGCGCCAGCAAAAGCTTGCTGACGTTGAAGCACAATCGAATGGCCTAGACGCTGAAACTAGCGCAAAAGTTACGGCTCAACCTTGGTGGGTTGAGAACAGTGTGTCCATTTTCCCGGTAATTGCATTTGTTTTGGTTCTGCGTTCATTTATTTATGAACCGTTTCAAATCCCTTCTGGCTCGATGATGCCAACGCTTTTGGTTGGTGACTTCATCTTGGTAGAGAAGTACGCGTACGGTCTAAAAGACCCAGTATGGCGCACTCAACTGGTAGAAACGGGCAAGCCAGAGCGTGGTGATTCAATCGTATTTAAGTACCCACCTCAGCCTAACATCGACTACATCAAGCGTGTTGTTGGTATGCCAGGTGACACCATTCGCTACAGCAGTCGTAAAGAGATCTGCATTCAGGCGAAGGGTACAAGTAGCTGTGAACCAGTGAAACTAAGTAATGTTGAAGAGAGCCAATTTATTCAAGATGGTGTGCCTCTGATTCAGCTGAACGAACAGCTTGGAGACGTAGAACACCAGATTTTAGTTAACCCATTGCGCCGCGATCGTGTGCAAGCATATCAGCCTCGCAATGGTGTTAACGAATGGGTCGTTCCAGAAGGCCAGTACTTTGTGATGGGTGATAACCGTGACAACAGTGCCGATAGCCGTTACTGGGGCTTTGTCCCTGAAGCAAACCTTGTTGGTAAGGCCGTTGCTATTTGGATCAGCTTCGAATTCGAACGCGGTTCAGACAGTGTACTTCCAACATGGATTCCTACTGGTGTGCGTTTTAATCGCATCGGTGGGATTCATTAATCGATCACATAACACATCGAGAGAGCATGAATTCTCCAATTGATAAACTAGAGAGAAAGATTGGCTATCAGTTTAATGATGCCGATCTTATCCACTTGGCGCTGACTCACCGCAGCGCCGCAGGTAAACATAACGAACGTCTTGAGTTTCTGGGCGATTCAATTTTAAGTTTTGTTATCGCTGATGATCTTTACCACCGTTTTCCTAAGGTAAACGAAGGTGATATGAGCCGCATGCGCGCAACATTAGTACGTGGTCATACATTGGCAGAACTAGGTCGTGAATTCGAACTAGGAGATTACTTAAAATTAGGTCCAGGTGAGTTGAAGAGTGGCGGTTTCCGTCGTGATTCTATTCTAGCGGATGCGGTTGAAGCGGTCATCGGCGCTGTCTATTTAGATAGTGATACCGAGACGGTTCGCGGCATTATTTTAAGCTGGTACCAATCTCGCCTAGATGCTATTCAGCCTGGAGTATCTCAAAAAGATCCGAAAACTCGCCTACAAGAGTTTTTGCAAGGTCGAAGAAATCCTCTACCTGTCTACACAGTGACTAATATTAAAGGTGAAGCACACAACCAAGAGTTTACGGTTGAGTGTGAAGTGGCAGGTGTGGATAAACCTGTTATCGGTAAAGGCACTAGCCGCCGCAAGGCAGAACAAGCGGCTGCTGAAACAGCATTAGAGCAACTAAGCAATGTCTGATAACAACCAAGATTTCGATATCGATGCATTCTTTTCATCTGATAGCAAAAAAACAGGCCTACCGGAAAACCAACACTGTGGCTTCATCGCTATTGTCGGTCGCCCAAATGTAGGTAAGTCGACGCTTCTGAACCATATTCTGGGTCAGAAGATTTCTATTACATCACGTAAACCACAGACGACACGTCACCGTATTATGGGCGTTGAAACTGAGGGTGATTACCAAGCGATCTTTGTTGATACTCCTGGACTTCATATTGAAGAAAAGCGTGCCATCAACCGCTTGATGAACCGTGCGGCGAACAGCTCATTGAGTGATGTAAACCTAGTATTCTTCCTTGTCGATGGTACTCACTGGACTGACGACGATGAGATGGTTCTGAACAAACTGAAGAAGACTGACTTCCCAGTTGTACTTTGCATCAACAAAGTAGATAACGTTCAAGACCGTACTAACGTGATGCAGCACATGATGGAAGTCTCTAAGAAGATGGACTTCATTGATGTAGTGCCAATCTCAGCGAAGCAAGGTAAAAATATTGATGTACTGCGTAAGCACGTACGTGAACATTTACCTAAAGCGACACACCACTTCCCTGAAGAGTACGTGACTGATCGCTCGCAACGTTTTATGGCCTCTGAAATTATCCGTGAAAAGCTGATGCGCTTTACGGGTGACGAGCTACCTTACTCGGTAACGGTTGAAATCGAACGTTTCGATTACAACCCAGATAACGATGGCTTCCACATCAATGCACTGATTCTTGTTGAGCGTACAGGCCAGAAGAAAATGGTGATTGGTAAAGCGGGCGAGAAGATCAAAACGATTGGTCGTGAAGCGCGTATCGATATGGAAGAGCTATTCGGCCGCAAGGTTTACCTAGAGACTTGGGTCAAGGTTAAATCTGGCTGGGCTGATGATGAGCGTGCACTTCGCTCGTTAGGCTACATCGACGATCTATAATATATTGAACGTCACTTTCTGAGATTAAGAAAGTTGAACTGAAGATAAATCCAAGAGAGAGTGCGAACTCTCTCTTTTTGTATCTGTAATAAGGGTAAGTGATTGAGCGAAGGGTTACAGCGATGCTTTGTGTTGCACCGTCGACCATACAGTGAGTCGAGCCTGATCTTGGACGTCTTCAGCGAAGAGTTCGGTCGGGTGACGTTGATGTCTAAAGGCGCTCGCAGCAAGCGTTCCAATTTGAAAGGTGCATTACAACCTTTTACGCCGCTATTGCTTAAGTGGTCTGGTAATGGTTCGATGAAAACCTTACGCCAAGCTGAACCCATCAGCTTGGGGCTCCCTCTCGCCGGTATTAATCTGTATTCAGGCATGTACGTGAACGAGCTTATCGGTCGGGTATTGATGGCGGAAGTACCGATGCCTGCACTTTTTCACGACTATCTTCATGCTTTAACAGAGCTGGCGCATAATGATAATCCTGAGCCAGCACTGCGTCGCTTTGAGCTGGCTCTATTATCTGCTATGGGTTACGGCGTCGACTTTTTACACTGCGCGGGCACTGGCGAAGCGATTGATCCGAGCATGACTTATCGCTATCGAGAGCAGAAAGGTTTCATCGCTTCAGTACGTCGAGATAACCTGACTTTTATGGGCGATGAACTTATTGCAATCAGCGAACGTAGGTTTATCACTAAAGAGCAGTTAAAAGCGGCAAAACGCTTTACACGCATAGCCTTAAAGCCGTATCTTGGCGGCAAACCATTAAAAAGTAGAGAGCTATTTATGCCAACAATAGCCCTCTCCAGAGCACGGAGTATTGGAAAATGAGCTCAATCCTTTTAGGCGTTAATATCGACCATATTGCAACACTACGTAATGCACGTGGTACTAAATACCCAGATCCAGTACACGCAGCTGAAATCGCTGAACGTGCTGGTGCAGATGGCATTACTATTCACCTGCGTGAAGACCGTCGTCACATCGTTGATCGCGATGTGCGTATTCTGGCTGAAACACTTCAAACTCGCATGAACTTGGAGATGGCCGTAACGGACGAGATGGTTCAAATTGCACTCGATACTAATCCTGAGTTTGTTTGTCTGGTTCCTGAAAAACGTGAAGAGCTAACCACTGAAGGTGGCTTGGACGTAGTTGGTCAACTAGAGAAGATCAAAGCGGCGACACAAAAACTGTCTGCAGCAGGTATCAAGGTATCTCTGTTTATCGATGCTGACCGTGAGCAAATCGATGCTGCAAAAGCGTGTGGCGCACCGTTCATTGAACTGCACACGGGTCACTATGCTGATGCTAAGACAGAAGAAGATCAACAAGACGAGCTTAAGAAGATCGCAGCAGGCGCAAGCTATGCAGATGACTTAGGTATCACAGTCAATGCGGGTCATGGTCTGACTTACCACAACGTAGCACCGATTGCGGCACTTCCAGAGATCTACGAGCTGAACATCGGTCACTCGATCATGGGACGTGCAGTGTTTGATGGCTTAAACAAAGCCGTTGCAGACATGAAAGCAATCATGGAAACAGCACGTAACAACGCTTAGTTCGGCAAGTCGTCGGCACTAAGCGATGTACAGTTAATCATTAGACAGAAGTTAAGTAGTAGAGGAAACATGGCAGTTGTTGGATTAGGTACAGATATCGCAGAAATCGAACGTGTCGAGAAGGCGCTGTCGCGAAGTGGCGACGCTTTTGCTCAGCGTATTTTGACGGATTCTGAGTTTGAAGTATTCCAACAGTTGAAGCAAAAAGGCCGTTACCTTGCAAAACGTTTTGCTGCTAAAGAAGCTGCATCTAAGGCGTTAGGTACGGGGATTGCGCTGGGTGTTACCTTCCACGACTTTGAGATTTCAAACGATGAGCATGGTAAGCCAGTATTGAGCTTACACAAGAAAGCGCGTGAAATCGCAGAGGCGAATGGCACAACATCGATTCATCTGACTATCTCGGATGAGCGTCACTACGCTGTGGCAACGGTGTTACTCGAATCGTAAACAGATTATCGCGACTTTATATCTAGTGCTCTTGGCTCTAGACAGAAAAAAGCAGAGCTCATGAGCTCTGCTTTTTTATTGGCGGGTAAACCCTCTAAAGAATACTAGTGAGTAACAAGTACCCGCTAGGCCTTCGCCTGTTTCAAGTAGTGAATCGCGGTTGCTTGAACCTTATCTAATTCATCCTGAAGCTCGAAAAGCTCAGGTTCAATGTCTTCAACAGAAGTACCTGAACGCAGCTCTTTCTCTATTGTCGCACATACCGATTTTAGCCTAGGTACGCCGCTGTACGAGCTGCTGCCATGCATCTTGTGAATGATGTGTATCAGCTCTTCAACTGGATAGTCACTGTCTTCTATCGCTTTGTCTGCTGCCTCATACACCTCTGGAATAAAGTCGACGAGCATTTGCAGCATATCGCGTGCGAGGTCTTCTTTATTGGCGGCTTGTTTCATCGCAGCTTGCCAATCAATGATGATGTTTGTGTGCACGCTGGCTTCAGTTTCTGATACCGGACCGTTGTCGACTTCAGCAGAGACCGCTGGGTGGTCTGGATCTATTTTTTCGATGAGCTCAACCTCAGAGGTCGAGCTCCAATGAATCAGAACCTGCTGTAAAACATGCTCTTCAATAGGTTTGGTTAGGTAGTCATCCATGCCCGCTTCAAGCAGTCGATCTCGTTCGCCAATCATTGCATGTGCGGTCACGGCAATTACAGGTGTATTCGCATTGTTCGCCAGTTTTTTGATGTTCTGACAAGCGGTTACACCGTCCATCTGTGGCATTTGAATATCCATGAAGATGATATCAAATGGCGTCTCTGTCGCTTTGTCTATCGCCTGCTGACCACTGGTACAACTGATGACGGTTTCTACACGCTCTTTAAGCAGCGCGGTAATCAACTTAAGGTTGGCTGGGTTGTCGTCTACTGCCATCACAGTAAGCGGTAACTTCTCTTCAGAATGCGTTTCAATCGCTGGTGCAATCAAGGTAGGTGCCTGATTCGATACCAGAGTTTGCAGCAACTTCTTACGAGAAAGAGGCTTGGTGATGCACTGAACATCGACCTCTTTCATTAGTTGCTCACCCAACGCTAGCTCGGTACTTGGTGTACCAATAATCACGTTTTGAGCAATCTTCTTCGCACCGATCGCCCAACCACTCACAGTATCAAATTGATACTCTTGGTTGGCGGCTAGGTTAAGCAGAACGTAGTCATACGAGGTCGTCTCATCTGGCATCACCGAACGATACGTTACCACTAAGCCTTCTTGGGTTAGGATTTGCTGAGTAATCGATGCCGCTTGCATGTTTGGCTCGATAAGCAGCAGTTGTTTGTCTTGCAGACACTGCGTCTCAATCAGCTCTGTCATCGGCATATCAGTCGTTGATAGTCTCAAGGTGAACCAGAAGGTAGAGCCTTGGTGAAGACGACTGGTTAGGCTGATCTCTCCGCCCATTTGGCTGACCAGTTTTTGGGTGATAACCAGACCTAAGCCTGTACCGCCGTAACGACGAGAGATACTTGCATCGGCTTGGCTGAAAGCTTGGAAAAGCTGAGCTTGTTGACGCTCAGAAATACCAATACCCGTATCGCGAACCATGAATTGCAGCTCGATGTTGTCTTCACTTTGTGAGCGAAGCTCAACGCTGATATCAATGTTGCCGCGTTCGGTAAACTTGATTGAGTTACCAACAAGGTTGGTTAGGATCTGCTGAATACGCAGTGGATCGCCCACCACACCTGGCGGTACTTTAGGGTCGATCTTCAGTGTCAGTTCTAGGCCTTTCTCATGAGCGTTGGTTGCTTGAAGGTTTACTACCTCTTCAAGGCTGGCTTGGAATTCAAATGGGATGTTCTCTAGGGCTAATTTACCGGCTTCAAGTTTCGAGAAGTCCAAGATATCGTTGATGATGCTAAGCAGGTTGTTTGCCGAGCGTTCAATGGTTTGTAGGTAATCGGTTTGACTGTTCGATAGGTGAGTCTTGAGCATTTGACGAGTAAAGCCAATCACACCGTTCAGCGGCGTTCTCAATTCGTGAGACATATTCGCTAAGAACTCAGACTTAACACGAGCCGCTTCTTGAGCGCGTTTCTTCGCGATGTCTAACTCAACGTTTTGAATCTCTAGCTGTTCAAGAGTTTCACGCAAATCTGATGTGGCCTGGTCGATACTGTGCTGCATCTCGACGTGATACTCTGATAGCGATACCGCCATCGCATTGATACCGTTTTTCAGCGAGTCTAGCTCACCATGCATCTTACCTTCGATACGCACATCTAGGTGACCTCGACGAATTCGGTCGACCATGTTTTTCATGTGTGTGATCGGTTGAGTGACATCGTGCATTAAGCGGAACGCAAACACGCCCGATAAACCAAGCCCGAGAATCAACACTAAGAATGCAGAGAACACTTCTTGATATTGCTGCAATCGAAGTGATGAAAGATCTAATTCAATCGCAATGTAGCCGATCGCTTGATTAGCTTGAGACTGACCGTTGGCTGAATTGATGTACTGGCCTTCGGCGATGATAGGTGTCCGCAGAATCAGCGTATTATCGAGAAGGTTCGATGAGCTTAAATGCGGGATCGGTTTATCTTTGGGGTAGGTCAGGCTTTCAAAATCGGGGTGGAAGTTTGAGGTTACAAACAACTCATGACGCTCATCAAACACCGCGATACTGCGCACTAGCTTAGAATTCTTTCGATGCGCATAGCTAATAAGCTGACGAACAGACTCTCGACTTTCGAGCTTCATGCCTGATTCACTCGTAATCGCAAGTGGCTCAATGATGCTAGTACCAGTGTTAACCACTTGACCTTCAAGGTCTTGATAGCGGTTAAATGAGAAAAATGCACTCAATAGCAACCCAATAATCAGGGTTGGAGCTAGAGTTAAGGTAATTACACGGGCTCTTAAGCCATATCTGGTCATGTTCTTTAATTACATCGAGGTCTGGATATGGGAAAATAACGCACACAATGGCGGTTAAGTGAACGGTAAGCTTAATCAAAGCCGTGACGTTCGACAATGATTCCAAGACATAATAGTGAGTCCTGGATACCAATTACTTATTAAAAGATACATTAGGCACAAGCAATGGCACGTTTTTTCCAACCAAAAAAGAAAACTCAACTCGAGACCAAGCATCAATCGGTTTTGGTTGAACGAATGGATCACAATGGCGCTGGCATCGCTTATCAAAAGAATAAACCGGTTTTCATTGATGGCGCATTGCCCGGTGAGCAGGTGGTTATTCAACTTACTGAGAGCAAAAGTAAGTTTTCGCGAGCTAAACTCATCAAGTTATTGAAGCCGAGCGAGCAGCGTTTAAAGCCGTTTTGTAAGCACTTTAATCAGTGTGGTGGCTGTCACCTTCAACACCTAGGTTACTCTTCTCAGGTTGAGCATAAATCGCAATCTCTGACGCACCTGATGAGCCAATACCAAACGGCGAACACTGAAGTTGCACAACCTATTGTCGGTGATGAAACCGGTTATCGACGTCGCGCACGTATCAGCCTATTTGTTGATAAGAAGACACAACAGCTTCAATTCGGTTTCCGTAAGAAGCAGAGTAAGCAGATTGAAAACATCACCGACTGTGCCGTGCTTGATCCTCGCCTTAATGTGTTGCTGCCAAAACTGAAAAATTTACTGAACACTTTCAACAGCCTTACGTCTTTAGGACACGTTGAATTGGTGTTGGGCGATACTGGCCCTGTTATGGTTCTACGTCACCTTAAGCCTTTAGTTGAAAAAGATGAGCAAGCGCTGATTGCGTTAGCAAAAGAAGAAGGCGCTACGCTGTACTCGATGCCTGAAACCGATAAGTTGGCCCGTCTGGTTGGTGATGCGCCTAGCTACAGCGAAACTGGCGTGACGTTACCGTTTGAGCCAAACCACTTTATCCAAGTAAACCAGAAAGTGAATCAGCAGATGGTGGCTCAAGCGATTGAGTGGCTAGAACCTCAAGCGGATGAGCGAGTGCTAGACCTGTTTTGCGGCTTAGGGAATTTCAGTTTGCCTATCGCGCAACAATCGGCGTTTGTGGTTGGCGTAGAAGGCGTTGATGAAATGGTTCAGCAAGCCACATCTAATGCAGCGTTAAACCAGTTAAGCAATACGGAATTTTACCAAGCTAACCTTGAAGAAGACTTATCTTCACAGCCTTGGGCAAAAGAGAAATTTGATAAAATCTTACTTGACCCAGCTCGTGCTGGAGCGAGTGGTGTTGTTGATCAAATTTCAGCGTTAGGAGCGAAGCGTGTGGTTTATGTTTCGTGTAATCCTGCTACTCTAGCTAGAGATTCAGAGAGCTTAGAAAAGCAAGGCTACCAATTAGCCAAACTGGGTATGTTGGACATGTTCCCACACACCAGTCATCTAGAATCGATGGCTCTCTTTATCAAGGCTTAGAGGCCCTTAAACAAGGCTTCAAATGAATCACAAAGGCGCAGGGAAGCCTGCGCTGATATCAATATGGTCGAACTAACTTGGAACCAGTTAGTCATATTGAATTGGGTATAAAACATAATAACTAGGAAGGCATGATGGTTGCGGTACGAAGCGCACATTTAAACCCAAGCGAACAGTTTGAGCTAGAAAGTTGGATTGCGTCATTGAATCAAGACGCAAAAACCTCGAATAAACTGATTAAAGTTTATCGTCACTGTGAAGAACTTTTAAAAGATCACGAGCAAGCATCGCTCTTGCTTTGGCGTGGCCGTGAGATGATCGAAATCTTGGTCACCTTGTCCATGGACCGTGCCACTTTAATTGCTGCACAACTTTTCCCCGTCGTCTCAAGCGGCGTTTTTGAGCGCGAAGCGTTTGAAGAAAGCTACGGTAAAGAAACCGTAAAGTTGATCGATGGCGTTGAAGAAATGGCGGCCTTAGGCCAGTTAAACGTGACCCTTGAAGGCAGTGCTGCCTCGGGTCAAGTTGATAACGTTCGACGCATGCTACTGGCTATGGTCGATGATTTCCGCTGCGTAGTCATCAAACTCGCTGAACGAATCTGTAACCTTATCGAGGTAAAAAAAGCGCCTGATGCTGTGCGTCGCGCGGCCGCAAAAGAGTGTTCTAACATCTATGCCCCACTGGCAAACCGTTTAGGTATCGGCCAACTTAAGTGGGAAATCGAAGATTACGCATTCCGCTACCAACAACCAGATACCTACAAGCAGATTGCAAAACAGCTGTCTGAGCGTCGTATCGTTCGTGAACAATACATCACAGATTTCGTTGATGATTTAACCGCAGAAATGCAGCGTTCAAACATCAATGCTGAAGTGAGTGGCCGACCAAAACACATCTACAGTATCTGGCGCAAAATGCAGAAGAAAGGCTTAGCCTTCGATGAGCTTTTTGACGTACGAGCAGTACGTATTATCGCTGACCAGCTGCAAGACTGTTACGCCGGCCTTGGGGTGGTACACACTAAATACAAGCACCTCCCGAGCGAATTTGATGACTATGTGGCGAACCCTAAGCCAAATGGTTACCAGTCGATTCATACCGTAGTACTTGGCCCTGAAGGCAAGACCATTGAGATTCAGATCCGTACTAAGCAAATGCACGAAGACTCTGAGCTTGGTGTGGCGGCGCACTGGAAGTACAAAGAAGGAGCTTCAAGCGGCCGTAGTGGCTACGATGAGAAAATCACTTGGTTGCGTAAACTTATCGACTGGCAAGAAGAGATGTCGGACTCTGGCGAGATGCTGGATGAGGTACGTAGCCAAGTCTTCGATGACCGTGTATACGCATTTACTCCACGTGGTGACGTGGTCGACTTACCAATGGGCGCAACCCCGTTGGATTTCGCCTACCACATCCACTCGATGGTCGGACACCGCTGTATCGGTGCCAAAGTAGCGGGGCGTATCGTACCGTTCACTCATAAACTATCGATGGGCGATCAAGTTGAGATCATCACGCAGAAAGAGCCGAACCCATCTCGTGACTGGTTAAATCCAACCACAGGTTTTGTTCATTCTGGTCGAGCTCGAGCGAAAATCAACGCTTGGTTCCGCGCACAAAGCCGTGAGAAAAACCTAGAAGCGGGTCGTGATATCCTGGAAGTTGAGCTAGCGAAAGTAGGCGCAACCCTAAAAGATGCTGATCAATACGCACTAAAACGCTTTAACGTGAATACGCCAGACGAACTCTATGCAGGTATTGGTAGTGGCGACTTGCGTATTAACCAAGTGGTTAATCACATCAATGCGCTAGTGAATAAGCCAACGGCGGAAGAAGAAGACAAGAAAGCGCTAGAGAAACTGCTTGAGTCGGAAAACAAGCCGGCACAACAGAGTCGTCCGAAGAAAGATGCGGTAGTGGTTGAGGGCGTTGATAACCTAATGACGCACCTAGCGCGTTGCTGTCAGCCAATCCCAGGTGATGTGATTAAAGGTTACATCACTCAAGGTCGTGGTATCTCAGTGCACCGCGCTGACTGTGAACAGCTAGGCGAGCTAAGCGTGCATGCGCCAGAACGTATCATTGATACCGTTTGGGGTAATGGCTTTGTCGGTTCATACATCCTAACGCTGCGTGTTGAAGCGCTAGAACGTAATGGCTTGTTGAAAGACATCACCTCACTGTTCTCGAACGAGAAGATCAGTGTGACCACAATGAAGAGCCGCATCGACTACAAGCGTCAGCTATCGGTAATGGATTTCGATTTGGAAGTGACCAATATTGAAATTCTGAGTCGCGTTACCAGCCGAGTAGAACAAATCAAAGATGTTATGTCAGTCAAAAGGTTGGGGTAGGCCAAAATACTATCCACGTCATTCCCTACAGTGAGGGACGAACGTGATAGGGAATCTCGTAAAGCGATTTGAGATCCCCAACTCGCTCATTCTTCGCTCTTGGGGATGACGGAAAGAATAGAAAGGTGAGTGGTTTTGGCTGCTCGCCTTTTTTAGTTTTAGAAGACGTTATAAATTTAAAAATCAAAGACAGTGAATAGGAAGAAAACGATGAATCACCCGATTGAACAACTTGAACAGATTATGACTAAGCTGCGCGATCCAGAAGGTGGCTGTCCTTGGGATTTGAAACAAAATTTTGAAACAATTGTGCCGCATACTATCGAAGAAACCTACGAGGTGGTGGACGCGATTCACAACAAAGATTGGCCGAACCTACAAGAAGAGTTGGGTGACTTGTTGTTTCAGGTGATCTTCTATAGCCAGTTAGCGAAAGAACAAGGGTTGTTTGAGTTCTCTGATGTGGTTGATGGCATTAACGAAAAGCTAACACGCCGTCACCCGCATGTGTTCTCTGATACTGAGTTTGCCAGTGATGAAGAAATCAATGCCAATTGGGAAGCGGAAAAAGCCAAAGAAAAAGCACAAGCAGGCAAAACTCAAGAAAGTATTCTAGACTCAATACCAAACTCTCTACCTGCACTTTCGCGTGCTACAAAAATTCAAAAGCAGGTCGCGAAATATGGCTTTGATTGGGACTCAATTGGCCCAGTCGCCAATAAGGTATTAGAGGAAGTGGACGAGGTGCTAGAAGAAGCACTTCAAGTGACGCCAAACGAAGAATTGGTTGAAGAAGAGCTGGGGGATTTACTGTTCGCGACCGTTAACTTGGTACGACATTTAGGTAAAAACCCAGAATCGGCACTCAATAAAGCCAATCTCAAGTTTTCGCGTCGCTTTAAAGGGGTGGAACAAAAAGTTCGTCAGCAAGGTAAAAATTTGACCGATTTTTCACTACAACAGCTTGATTCCATGTGGGGTGAAGTCAAAGTGGCGGAGAAAAGATAACCAAAGCTTTTATCATGAATTGATTTGAAGCAAAAAATAAAAAATAGCAGTGTGATAGATTTCACGTTGTGGCGATAAGGGGCTTCTGGTATATTTTCATCCCGTCCAGAAGTAGTCCATTTCCCTCATTCAACCAATTTCAGGTTAAACATGACGACAAATTACATTTTTGTTACTGGCGGGGTTGTATCCTCTCTAGGTAAAGGTATTGCTGCAGCATCTCTTGCGGCTATTTTAGAAGCTCGTGGTCTTAAAGTGACTATGATGAAGCTTGACCCTTACATCAACGTTGATCCAGGCACTATGAGCCCGACTCAGCACGGTGAAGTGTTCGTTACGGAAGATGGCGCTGAAACAGACCTTGACCTTGGTCACTATGAGCGATTCATTCGCACCAAGATGACTAAGCGTAACAACTTCACTGCAGGTCGTGTTTACTCAGACGTACTCGCTAAAGAGCGTCGCGGTGATTACCTAGGTGCAACTATTCAGGTTATCCCACACATCACTAACTCTATCAAAGAGCGTGTAATTTCTGGCGCAGCTGGCCACGATATTGCGATCGTTGAAGTTGGTGGTACGGTTGGTGATATCGAATCTCTACCATTCATGGAAGCGATTCGTCAGCTAGCAGTAGAACTAGGCCGTGAACGCGCAATGTTCATGCACCTTACTCTAGTGCCATACCTAGCAGCTGCGGGCGAAGTGAAAACTAAGCCAACGCAACACTCTGTAAAAGAGCTACTGTCTATTGGTATTCAGCCAGACATCCTAGTTTGTCGTTCAGACCGCAACATTCCTTCGAACGAGCGTAAGAAAATTGCTCTGTTCTGTAATGTGCAAGAAAATGCAGTTATTTCTATGCGCGATGTTGACTCTATCTACAAGATCCCTCAGCTTATTAAAGCTCAAGGTACTGATGAACTTGTATGTAAGCGTTTCGGCATCACAGCTCCAGAAGCAGACCTGTCTGAATGGGAACAAGTAATTTACGAAGAAGCTAACCCAACGGGTGAAGTGACGATTGGTATGGTTGGTAAGTACATTGAACTACCAGACGCATACAAATCAGTAAATGAAGCGCTAAAACACGCGGGCTTGAAAAATCGCCTAAGCGTTAATATTAAATATGTAGATTCACAAGACGTTGAGTCTCGTGGCGTAGAAGTTTTAGAAGGCCTAGATGCAATCCTAGTTCCTGGTGGCTTTGGTGACCGTGGTGTTGAAGGTAAGATTCTTGCTGCTCAATACGCTCGTGAAAACAAAGTACCGTACTTAGGTATCTGTCTAGGTATGCAAGTAGCACTTATCGAGTACGCTCGTAACGTTGCGAAAATGGAAGGGGCACACTCTTCTGAATTCTGTACTGAAACTAAGTACCCAGTTGTTGGTCTTATCACTGAGTGGACTGATGGCGAAGGTAAAGTTGAAGAGCGTACAGAAACATCTGACCTTGGCGGCACAATGCGTCTTGGTTCACAGCTTTGTCACCTAGCGAAAGGGACGAAAGCTTACGAATTATACGGTAGCGCGACGATCCATGAACGTCACCGTCACCGTTACGAAGTGAACAACAATCTTCGTCCACAAATCGAAAAAGCGGGCCTAAAAGTATCGGGTCTATCTGCGGACAAGAAACTGGTTGAAGTTATTGAGAACCCGAACCACCCATGGTTCGTTGCTGCTCAATTCCACCCAGAGTTCACTTCAACACCTCGCGATGGTCACCCATTGTTTGCAGGTTTCGTTAAAGCGGCTGGTGAGTTCCAGCGCGGCGAGTTAGAGAAGTAAAAAGGAATACAGGTAGCTGCGTAAGTTGTGCTGCTACCTTTAAATTTGACATTTATATATTCAACGAGAAGGAAACATTCAATGTCTAAGATCGTTAAAGTTCTAGGTCGTGAAATCATCGATTCACGTGGTAACCCAACTGTAGAAGCTGAAGTACACCTAGAAGGCGGTTTCGTAGGTATGGCTGCTGCTCCATCTGGCGCATCTACTGGTTCTCGCGAAGCTCTTGAGCTACGTGACGGCGACAAATCACGTTTCCTAGGTAAAGGTGTTCTTAAAGCTATTGAAGCTGTAAACGGCCCAATCGCTGAAGCTCTAGTTGGTACTGACGCTAAAGCACAAGCTGACGTTGACCAAATCATGCTTGACCTAGACGGTACTGATAACAAGTCTAAGTTCGGCGCGAACGCTATCCTAGCTGTATCTCTAGCTAACGCAAAAGCTGCTGCTGCTGCGAAAGGCATGCCTCTATACGAGCACATCGCTGAGCTAAACGGTACTGCTGGTCAGTTCTCTATGCCTCTACCAATGATGAACATCATCAACGGTGGTGAGCACGCAGATAACAACGTTGACATCCAAGAGTTCATGATCCAACCAGTTGGCGCTAAAACTCTTAAAGAAGGTCTACGTATCGGCGCTGAAGTATTCCACAACCTAGCTAAAGTTCTTAAGTCTAAAGGCTACAGTACTGCAGTTGGTGATGAGGGTGGTTTCGCTCCTAACCTTAAGTCTAACGCTGAAGCTCTAGAAGTTATCGCAGAAGCTGTTGCAGCTGCTGGTTACGAACTAGGTAAAGACGTTACTCTTGCTATGGACTGTGCAGCATCTGAGTTCTTCGACAAAGAAGCTGGCATCTACAACATGAAGGGCGAAGGTAAAACTTTCACTTCTGAAGAGTTCAACCACTACCTAGCTGAGCTAGCGAACAACTTCCCAATCGTTTCTATCGAAGACGGTCTTGACGAGTCAGATTGGGATGGCTTCAAGCACCAAACTGAACTTCTAGGCGACAAGCTTCAAATCGTTGGTGACGATCTGTTCGTTACAAACACTAAGATTCTTGCTGAAGGTATCGAGAAAGGCGTAGCTAACTCTATCCTTATCAAGTTTAACCAAATCGGTTCTCTAACAGAGACTCTAGCTGCTATCAAGATGGCTAAAGACGCTGGCTACACTGCAGTAATCTCTCACCGTTCTGGCGAAACTGAAGATGCAACTATCGCTGATCTAGCGGTAGGTACAGCTGCAGGTCAAATCAAAACTGGTTCTATGAGCCGTTCTGACCGTGTTGCTAAGTACAACCAACTTATCCGTATCGAAGAAGCTCTAGGTTCTAAAGCTCCTTACAACGGTCTTAAAGAAGTTAAAGGTCAATAATTCGTCCTATTTGGCACTGTAGCTGCGTTAACTGCAGAAGATTCACTAAGTCACATAGGAAACTATGCTCCATAGCTGAATCTTCTTTGTTGCCTTGCTACAGCACCAACTAGTTAGAATTATGCACTAATACTTTTGAATGCCTCGCTTATGCGGGGCATTTTTTTGTCTGTAGAAAACTGAATGAAAGAAGCTCTAGGCTCTAAAGCTCCTCCTTGTCACATATAAAGTTCGTCATTCCCTAGACTGACGAAGGAAGGAGTAGGGAATCTCATTGTTTTCCTGACAATGACTCCCCGACTTATTGATTCCCTGACACCACATATCTCGCACCAATAAGCTCATTATGGTATATATGTGCCTTATTCTAGTTCCTTCTTTTTCAACCGGCGAAAGGTGTTATGCGAATTTTTGCTTTAGTACTGCTCATAGTGTTTGGCTGGCTACAACACACACTGTGGCTCGGTAAAAATGGTATCTCTGATTACTACGGTGTGAACAACGAAATCCAAGTTCAACAGCAAGTAAATGAAAAGCTGCATATTCGAAATGCAGAAATGTTTGCTGAAATTGACGATCTACGCCAAGGCTTAGACGCGATAGAAGAACGCGCACGTCATGAACTTGGAATGGTCAAAGAAGGTGAAACGTTTTATCGCATCATTGGTGAGGAATCCCATTAATGTCGACTCAACTTCAAAGCGTGATTGCCGTTGTACCTGCGGCGGGCGTCGGTAGCCGAATGAAGGCAGACCGCCCTAAGCAATATCTCAAGATTCACGACAAAACAATTTTAGAGCACACCATTGAGAAATTACTGTCTCACCCACAAGTCGCTCAAATTGTCGTTGCGATCAGCGATGATGACCCATACTACCCTGATCTAGCACTCAACCTGAACCCGCAAGTGATCAGAGTGTCAGGCGGAAGCGAGCGAGCGGACTCTGTACTCTCTGCGCTAAACTATATCGCTGAGCAGCAGCTTAGTGATTGGGTAATGGTTCACGATGCGGCAAGGCCGTGTGTTCAGCTAAGTGATATCGACAAGCTAATTTCCGGCGCGATGAGCCATGATGTGGGCGCTATTTTAGCGGCTCCAGTTCGTGACACGATGAAGCGCGGTGCCCAAGGGCAGATCGAGCATACCGTTGAGCGTGCCGATTTATGGCATGCACTTACGCCGCAAATGTTCAGAGCAAAGCCTCTGTGGAAGGCATTAAGTGAGGCGTTGCAACAAGGCGCTTCAATTACTGATGAAGCCTCAGCCTTTGAATGGAAAGGTTTATCGCCCGCTTTAGTGGCAGGGCGTTCAGATAATTTTAAGATTACTCAGCCTGAAGATTTAGCGCTTGCTGAGTTCTATTTAAGTCAGAATAAGGAATAATGATGATTCGTATTGGCCATGGCTTTGATGTACATAAGTTTGGTGGTGAAGGCCCGGTAATTATTGGTGGTGTAAGCATCCCTTACGAGCAAGGTCTTATTGCACACTCAGACGGTGATGTTGCCCTTCATGCGTTGTGTGACGCTCTATTGGGTGCGATTGCTGCGGGTGATATTGGTCGTCATTTCCCTGATACCGATGACGAATGGAAAGGTGCGGATAGCCGTGAGCTACTGAAAGATGTTTACCGTCGAGTAAAAGAACAAGGTTACGTGATTGGTAATGCCGATATTACTATCATGGCGCAAGCTCCAAAGATGGCGCCTCATATAGACTCTATGTGCCAAGCTATTGCTCAAGACCTAGAAACCAGCATTAGCAATGTGAATGTAAAAGCGACGACCACTGAGCGTTTAGGTTTTACAGGTCGCAAAGAGGGCATCGCATGTGAAGCGGTGGTCCTAATTACTAAAAGTGCGTAAGCACCAACACGAAAAGAACAGCATGTCAGATATTTTATCTTCATTGGCTTATCTAAACGGTAAACCAACTGCGAAAGCAAAACTAAAAGCAAAAGCCGAACACTTTGTCGTTAATGAAGACTTGGGTTTTGAGTTTGCTGGTGAAGGCGAGCACCTAATGGTTCGTATTCGTAAAACTGGTGAAAACACGAGCTTCGTAGCAAACGAGCTGGCTAAAGCTT
This sequence comes from Vibrio sp. 10N.222.55.C7, assembly GCF_041473335.1. Lineage (NCBI taxonomy): Bacteria > Pseudomonadati > Pseudomonadota > Gammaproteobacteria > Vibrionales > Vibrionaceae > Vibrio > Vibrio sp. 10N.222.55.C7. Next base: position 8,894 of record NZ_JBFRSC010000055.1, on the reverse strand, counting down.
GCGGTGTTAAGTCGAAAGACGTGAGCTGGGCGGGTTTGAAAGACCGCCACGCTGTGACAGAGCAGTGGTTGAGCGTTCACCTACCGAAAGGTGAGCCTGACTTTTCAGGGTTCTTAGCACAATACCCAAGCATTGAAATCTTAGCGACAGCGCGACACAACAAAAAGTTACGTCCAGGCGATTTAGTTGGCAACCAATTTGAGTTGACCTTGTCTGAAGTAACGGATTGCGATGATGTGGTCAAGCGTTTGGAAAAAGTCGCTCAAGTGGGCGTGCCAAACTACTTTGGTGCTCAGCGTTTTGGCAATGAAGGTAACAACCTATCTGAAGCTCGTCGTTGGGGCCGCGATAACGTTCGTACTCGTAACCAGAATAAGCGCAGCTTGTACCTTTCTGCTGCTCGTTCGTGGATTTACAACCTGATCCTTTCAGACCGTATTGAGCAAGATGCGTTTGCATCAGCATTGGTTGGCGATATCGTGGTGAAAGACGGTGCTCAACTGGCAGTAACAGCAGACAACATTGAAGCTGTAAACCAAGACATTGCGAACGGTTCTGCTTTGATAACTGTTGCTTTGGCTGGCGATAATGCCTTACCAACGATTGATGAGTCTCAAGCGTTAGAGCAAAAACATCTTGATTCTGAACCTGACCTAATGGCGCTGATTCGCGGTAACCGCATGCGCCATGACCGTCGTGAAGCATCGTTAAAACCAACCGATTTAACTTGGGAAGTGAACGAAGATAATGTCACTCTTAAGTTCTCTCTAGACGCAGGTTGTTTCGCAACCGCTATCGTTCGAGAGTTGGTTGAAGAAGTACACGTAGAGAGAACCTACGAGCAATAACGATTCTGCTTGGAGCTGAGTCACTTGATATTGGAATTTAAGTGACTTGGCTTAGCATGGGAACAAAAGAAAGGATACAAGATGAAGATTTTACTCAGCAATGATGATGGTGTGCACGCTCAAGGTATTCATGAGCTAGCAAATGAATTACGTGATCTTGCTGAAGTTATCATTGTGGCACCTGACCGAAATCGCTCAGGTGCTTCAAATTCATTAACTTTAGAACAACCTTTGCGCGTTCAAGAAATTGCAGAAAATACCTACTCGGTACAAGGCACGCCGACCGACTGTGTGCATTTTGCGTTAAATGAACTGCTCAAGAACGATATGCCCGATCTGGTTTTAACGGGTATTAATCACGGTGCTAACCTTGGTGACGATGTGCTTTATTCAGGCACAGTCGCAGCCGCAATGGAAGGGCATTTCTTAGGCGTTCAATCGGTGGCATTTTCATTGGTGGGTAAAAAACATTTTAAGACAGCGGCAGCGATTGCTCGTCGTATCGTCGAACAACATTTAGTCAACCCAATCCCAACTAATCGCCTGTTAAACGTCAATGTGCCTGATTTGGCTTTAGAACAATTGTCTGGTACTCAGGTGACGCGCCTCGGTGCTCGTCACCATGCCGAAGATATGATTAAGCAAAAAGACCCTCGTGGTCATGATATCTATTGGCTTGGTCCTCCGGGTAAAGAGCAAGATGCTGGCGAAGGTACCGATTTTTACGCAATCGAACATGGCTTTGTATCGGTAACACCGTTACAAGTTGATCTGACGGCGCACGAGTCGTTAGGTGCGATGACAACATGGTTAGGGGAGAAGTAAGTGAGCAATCCACAAGCCGAGCGCTTAGTTACTTTTCTGATTGAAAATGGTATCCGAGACCAAAAGGTTCTTGATGCGATTTACCAACTGCCGAGAGAGAGCTTTTTATCACAGGCGATGTACCATCAAGCTTATGATAATAATGCGCTGCCGATCGGACAGGGGCAAACCATCTCGCAACCATATATTGTTGCTAAAATGACAGAGTTACTTGAGTTACAACAAGATAGCCGCGTTTTGGAGATTGGAACGGGTTCTGGTTACCAAACCGCAGTATTGGCTCAGCTTGTTGATCATGTCTATTCGGTTGAAAGAATAAAGTCGCTACAATGGGATGCTAAGCGTAGGTTGAAGCAACTCGATTTCTACAATATTTCAACTAAGCATGGTGATGGTTGGCAAGGGTGGTCTTCAAAGGCGCCTTTTGATGCGATTATTGTTACCGCTGCTGCAGAGTCGATTCCTCAAGCGCTTCTGCAACAGCTGAAAGATGGTGGTCGTTTACTGATTCCTGTTGGGGATGATGAACAACAACTGTTGAAGATCGTTCGTCACGGCGATGAATTTTTGTCGAGTGTTATCGAAATGGTGAGATTTGTACCTCTTGTTCCTGGTGAACTAGCTTAATAACAAGATTAATGGTGTAGGTGGATAGAGAGTCGATGCGTTCGAAGTTGTTTAAAGGAAGTACTTTACTGCTTAGCTGTGCCCTTGTTGGGTGTGCAGCGAATTCGCCTGCGCCGGTTTCAAGCCTTAACAAGAAATACTCATCGATTGATCGTGGTAGTTATCGCGGCAGTTACTATGAAGTGAAAAAAGGCGATACGCTTTATTTCATCGCTTATGTGACCAATAAAGACGTCAATGACCTCGTCAGCTACAACAAATTGTCTGCGCCTTATACTATCCACCCCGGGCAGAAGCTTAAGTTGTGGCGTCCTAGCTACAATGCGCCAGCGTATGGTAAATCAACGGTAGCGGCAGCAGCAGTTGCTGCGCCTGTCGCGGCATCGACAACGTCATCTGCGGCAAGTAAACCTAAAACCACATCGCAACCGAGCAAAAACTCTAAACCGGCTCCAGCTCAAACTACCACCAAAGTGGTGAAAAAAGATCCACCAAAGAAGGTTGAACAATCCAAATCAAAGGAGTATGTTGGTTCTAAAGGTAAACAGAATGTTACACCGCCCACCAAACCAACAAGTGATAAAGTATCCAAATGGTTATGGCCAACTAAAGGGAGAGTAATCAAGAGTTTCTCTGTAGGCGAACAAGGAAATAAAGGCATAGACATAGCAGGACAGCGAGGTCAGCCAATAGTATCTACTGCAGGGGGAACGGTTGTTTATTCGGGTAATGCACTACGAGGCTACGGCAATCTAGTGATTGTGAAGCACAATGATAATTACTTAAGTGCATACGCGCACAACGACCGACTATTAGTATCTGAAGGGCAAAGTGTGAAACCAGGGCAGAAGATTGCAACAATGGGAAGCTCTGGAGCCAGCAGTGTTAGGCTGCACTTTGAGATTCGTTACCAAGGTAAGTCCGTTAATCCAAAACGATATTTACCTTAAATACAATATGCAAAAATTACGTATTGTATGGAGTGACATAGTCATTTAGCGACATATGAAGTTGTAATGTCATGCTAATTTCGCCAGGGGGAGGCGTTATGAGTATAAGCAATGCAGTAACCAAAGAAGAGTTCGATCTTGACCAAGCAACCACGGAACCGGAAGCTCTTGGAAAAGCAAAACGAACAGTCACTAAGAAAACCGAAGCGAAAGAAGAAGTTGAAGTTACGTCTAAAAGTTTAGATGCCACTCAACTCTACTTAGGCGAAATTGGTTTCTCACCACTACTAACCGCTGAAGAAGAAGTGCTATATGCACGTCGAGCTCTACGCGGTGATGAAGCAGCACGTAAACGCATGATCGAAAGTAACCTGCGTTTAGTGGTAAAAATTTCACGTCGTTATAGCAACCGCGGCCTTGCACTTCTCGATCTAATCGAAGAAGGCAACCTAGGTTTGATTCGCGCCGTAGAGAAGTTTGATCCAGAGCGTGGCTTCCGCTTCTCAACTTACGCGACATGGTGGATTCGTCAAACCATTGAACGTGCGTTAATGAATCAGACTCGCACTATCCGTTTGCCAATCCATGTTGTGAAAGAGCTGAACATCTACCTACGTACTGCAAGAGAGCTATCACAAAAGCTTGACCATGAACCAACGGCAGAAGAAATTGCTTCTAAGCTAGATAAGCCGGTTGGTGATGTGAGCAAGATGCTTCGTCTAAACGAAAGAGTGAGCTCTGTTGATACGCCAATTGGTGGTGACGGTGAGAAAGCGCTGTTGGATATTATTCCAGACATCAATAATTCAGATCCTGAGGTTTCAACTCAAGATAGCGATATCAAGAACTCGTTGATTTTCTGGCTTGATGAGCTGAATCCTAAGCAGAAAGAGGTGCTTGCGCGTCGCTTTGGACTACTGGGTTATGAACCGTCAACATTAGAAGAAGTGGGCCGCGAAATCAGCCTGACTCGTGAACGTGTTCGTCAAATCCAAGTTGAAGGTCTTCGCCGTCTACGTGAGATTCTTATCAAGCAAGGTCTGAATATGGAAAACCTGTTCAACGTAGAAAACGACTAATTGAACGGATGATGCTTCTCTAAATAGAAGACAAATAAAAACGCTGACTTTAAGTCAGCGTTTTTTTGTTTGTGGCTTTGGTATTTCATGCCGTCTAATCAAAATAGCAGTACGGCCATAACAAGCTACTTGGTAAGAAACTAAAGCAGCTTCTTCAAGCGGTAAAGTTCTTCTAATGCTTGGCGAGGAGTTAGATCATCAGGATCAACATTCGCTAGCGCTTGCTCTACTTCACTCGGTTCTGGGATCAGGCTCAGTTGGTTTGCGATATCGACACCGCTTGGCTTCGATGTTGGCGACTCCATACTTAACGCTTCTAACTGAGTCAGCTTCGCACGAGCATTCTTGATCACTGCTTTCGGTACGCCAGCTAAACCTGCAACCGCTAGACCATAAGATTTACTTGCAGCACCTTCTTGAACTGCGTGCATAAAGGCAATGCTATCACCATGCTCAACCGCATCTAAGTGTACGTTTGCTAAAGTTGGAAGTTGGTTAGGTAGTTCAGTTAGCTCAAAGTAGTGCGTTGCAAACAGTGTCATCGCATTGATTTGATTGGCTAGCCACTCTGCACTTGCCCAAGCCAGAGACAGGCCATCGTAAGTACTGGTACCACGACCGATTTCATCCATTAGCACAAGGCTGTTTGGTGTTGCATTGTGCAGGATATTTGCGGTTTCTGTCATCTCAACCATGAAGGTTGAACGGCCAGAAGCCAAATCATCGGATGCGCCAATACGCGTAAAGATACGGTCGATAGAGCCGATGGTTGCGCTTTCTGCAGGAACATAACAACCGATATGAGCCATCAATGCGATGAGTGCCGTTTGGCGCATGTAGGTCGATTTACCACCCATGTTGGGACCCGTGATGATCAGCATCTTACGTTGATCATTCAGGTCGATAGGGTTAGCAATGAAAGGTTCGTCCATCACTTGTTCAACAACAGGGTGACGACCGGCCTGAATTTGTACGCCAGCAGACTCTGTCATGGTTGGACGACAGTAATCAAGGGTATCTGCACGCTCAGCCAAGTTCTGTAGAACATCAAGCTGAGATACTGAAGAGGCGATATTTTGTAGGCGCTCTAGATACGGCAGTAGTAAGTCAAACAACTCTTCCCACAGCTGTTTCTCGATAGCGAGTGCTTTCGACTTAGAGTTAAGTACTTTGTCTTCGTGCTCTTTCAGCTCAGGAATGATGTAACGCTCAGCATTTTTCAGCGTTTGACGACGAACATAGTGTGGCGGCACAAGATGGCTTTGCCCACGGCTTACTTGAATGAAGAAACCATGTACGTTGTTGTAGCCAACTTTTAGCGTGTCGATGCCATGACGTTCACGCTCTTCTTGCTCAAGCTTATCAAGAAATTCAGTTGCGCCTGCTGCAAGGTCGCGCCATTCGTCTAACTCGGCATTGTAGCCTTCTGCAATCACACCACCGTCACGGATAACCACCGGTGGGTTCTCTTTGATTGCACGTTCAAGCAGCTCAGAAACCTCATCCACAGGAGAAGCATATTGAGCAAGTTGAGTTAGGTATGGGTGCTTCAGTTGCGTCAGTGTTTCAGCAAGCTCTGGCAAATATTCCATTGCTTGGCGAAGACGCGCCATATCGCGAGGGCGAGCAGAGCGAAGTGCTAATCGAGCGAGAATACGTTCGATATCACCAATCTGTTTTAAGGTTGGCTGTAGTTCTGTGAATAGAGCCAAATCTTTCATTTCACCAATTGCATCTAAGCGCTGATCGAGTGCAGATATATTGCGCATTGGTTGATGTAACCAACGCTTAAGCATACGGCTACCCATTGCTGTCGCAGTGTGATCAAGTACTTCGGCAAGGGTGTTATCAGTACCACCCCCAAGATTTTGCGTGATCTCCAAATTACGACGAGTTGCAGCATCAAGGATCACCGAGTGATCTTGTTTATCCATCGTGAGTGAACGGATATGAGGGAGGGCAGTACGTTGGGTATCTTTCACGTATTGGATCAAACAACCAGCCGCACATAGACCCAGTTTCGCGCTTTCTACGCCAAAGCCAACCAGATCGCGAGTACCAAACTGCTTATTCAATTGCTGCTTAGCGGTGTCTAATTCAAATTCCCATACAGGGCGGCGGCGGTTGCCATTACGGCTTGCCATTAAATCGACGGGTTCGAAATCTTCAGGGAACAGCAGCTCACGCGGAGAGGTTCTTTGTAGCTCAGCGGCCATCGCTTCTTCTGTTTCTGGCTCGCAAAGTTGGAATCGGCCAGAGGTAATATCAAGTGTCGCATAACCGAATTTACCGTTGTGGTGATAAATGGCTGCAATTAGGTTATCAACGCGTTCAGAAAGCAAGGCTTCGTCGGTTACGGTACCCGGTGTCACGATACGCACTACTGCGCGCTCAACAGGGCCTTTTGAAAGTGCTGGATTACCAATCTGTTCACAAATTGCTACGGACTCACCAAGTTGCACTAACTTTGCAAGGTATCCTTCAACCGCATGGTATGGAACACCTGCCATCGGAATCGGTTCACCATTTGATGAGCCACGCTTAGTCAGTGAAATATCGAGGAGTTGAGAGGCTTTTTTAGCGTCATCGTAGAAAAGCTCGTAGAAATCGCCCATGCGGTAGAACAGCAGAATTTCTGGGTTTTCTGCTTTCAGTTTTAGATACTGCTGCATCATGGGAGTATGTTTTTGATCGGCTTTCACAGTTAACTTCTTTCGTTTATTTCTATTGCGGCTTAGGATACGTGAAAGCGTTTCGTGCGAAAAGCGGCTGATGCGAAAAGATGCGAATCCAAATGATATGACAGTAAATAAAGGGAAGCAGATGATGCAGATGACTCAAGACCTTAGTGAGCAGCTTGGACATTTACTCGCTAAACACAAACACGTGTTAGTGACGGCTGAATCTTGCACTGGCGGAGGTGTCGCGAGTGCAGTCACCGATATTGCGGGCAGCTCTGGATGGTTTGATCGCGCTTTTGTTACGTACAGCAATGAAGCCAAACAAGAGATGATCGGTGTACAGCTTAAAACCTTAATGGAGTTCGGCGCCGTGAGTGAGCCTGTCGTAATAGAAATGGCGAGCGGGGCATTGCAACATTCAAACGGGACGATCTCTGTATCAATCAGTGGCATCGCTGGCCCAGGTGGCGCGACCGAAGATAAGCCTGTTGGTACAGTATGCTTCGCGTGGAAAGCGCTAAATGGCTGGGATAAAGTAGAAACGCATGTATTTACAGGCGACAGATCACAAGTACGCCAACAAGCCACGCACCATGCCCTGCAAGTTATTTATGATTACCTATCAATGGAAGGTAAGTAACATTTGTACAAATTATTTTCATACAGGTATAGACACTGTATGAATCAACAGTATAATGAAAGCCAATTAGTCACCCCTATGTGGGTTAGAAATAGATTCTAGATCGCTTGTTGAGACAACCGATTATGTGGAGATAGAAATGGACGAGAATAAACAAAAAGCGTTAGCCGCAGCCCTTGGTCAGATTGAAAAGCAATTTGGTAAAGGTTCTATCATGCGTCTTGGTGATAACCGCACAATGGACGTAGAAACTATTTCTACAGGTTCTCTATCTCTAGATATCGCACTAGGTGCTGGTGGCCTACCGATGGGACGTATCGTAGAAGTTTACGGTCCAGAATCATCAGGTAAAACAACGCTAACGCTTGAGCTTATTGCTGCAGCACAGAAAGTGGGAAAGACGTGTGCATTCGTTGATGCGGAGCACGCACTAGACCCTATCTACGCTCAAAAGCTTGGTGTTGATATCGATGCACTTCTTGTTTCTCAACCAGATACTGGTGAGCAAGCGCTGGAAATCTGTGATGCACTGGCTCGTTCAGGTGCAATCGACGTTCTTGTTATTGACTCAGTAGCAGCCCTAACACCAAAAGCAGAAATCGAAGGCGAAATGGGCGACAGCCACATGGGTCTTCAGGCTCGTATGCTTTCTCAAGCAATGCGTAAGCTGACGGGTAACCTTAAGCAGTCTAACTGTATGGCTATCTTCATTAACCAAATTCGTATGAAAATTGGTGTGATGTTCGGTAACCCAGAAACAACAACAGGTGGTAACGCACTTAAGTTCTACGCATCTGTTCGTCTTGATATTCGCCGTACTGGTGCGATTAAAGATGGTGATGAAGTTGTTGGTAACGAAACTCGTATCAAGGTCGTTAAGAACAAGATTGCTGCACCATTCAAACAAGCTGAGACTCAAATCCTTTACGGTAAAGGCTTCAACCGCGAAGGTGAGCTTATCGACTTAGGTGTTAAGAATAAGCTAGTAGAAAAAGCAGGCGCTTGGTACAGCTACAAAGGCGATAAGATCGGCCAAGGTAAAGCTAACGCTGGTAAATACCTACGTGAAAACCCAGAAGTTGCTCTAGAGATCGATACTAAACTTCGTGAGTTACTACTGACTCCTGCTGTTCTTGAAGAGAAAGACGTAGAGAAAGAAGAAGAAAACGAAGAGTTATAAGCTCACGTTTTATAGAGTGGATGTTTGAAAGAAGCATCCGCTTTGTGTCTCGTCCTAAAATACG